>DATLPT010000208.1:0-11652 GCA_035535635.1 Lapillicoccus sp.
ACCCAATCAACACGACCGCATCGGGGCGTTCGCGGGCGACTACGGGCAGAAGCTCGACGGCCACCAGGTCGGGGTCGGCCTCAGGCGGTGGGAGGTCGACGCGGCCGACGACGCCGATCCGGTTGGCCCGCAAGCAGACGACGACGAGGGAATCGGCCGGCCGGTATCCCAGGTGATAGGGCAGCACGCTGATGATGTCGGCGGGGCCGCGCAGGCGGATCGTGGTCGTCATGGCCACGATCTTGAGGCGCGCCAAGCAGACCGGAACAGAGCAACGTTCGCGGTTGTGGACGACGGGACGTAATGATCAAGCCATGTTGACGACCCGGAGCCGCCACGCGGGTCACATGAACTAGGCCCTCATCGCGCCGCAACCTCGCGCTTAACCAGCAGGCGCCGCGACGGCAGCCGCCGCTTCACCGAATCAGCGGATGACTTGCGACTGCACCGCCTGGTACCACTCGTCGACCGGCATGTCCTGCGGTCCCGCGCCTCGGCTGTCCTGGTGCCGCGCCCCGGCGTGTCCCGGTTGGTACGCCGCCCCCGGGTAGCCCTGCTGGTATGCCGCCCCCGGGTAGCCCTGCTGGTACGCCGGCCCGGCGGCGTTTCCTCGCTGCGCGCGCCCGCCGCTGCGCTCCCACGCAAGGAACGCCTCGGTGTCGTTGACCAGCGCGGCCACCAGCCAGGTGATGACGATCGCGTCGTCGCCCAGGCCGAAGACCGAGAAGAGCGCCTCGGGCATGAAGTCCAGCGGGGACAAGACGTAGAGGACGGCCGCCGCAAGCATCGCCACGTGGCCGAACGTCGTGCCGCGGTACTCCCCGCGGGCGATCGCCGAGAGCATCCGCGGTACGGCCGCGACGCGCTCCCCAAGGCCGGCCGAACCCGGCCGAACCGCAGTGCGCACCGACTGCGCGATCATCGTGACCAGGCCCATCCGGCTCGTGTGTCGTGCCATTGGCCGTCCTCCCCTGTTCTGCGAAGGTGTGCTCGCATCCACCGCCCGAGACCGGGTTGTGGTCTCGACACGCATACCCATTGTGACGGTCATCGGAACCCACCGGCGGCGGGCTTCCGCATCTCAGACAACGACCGGCTACCCAGGACCATTCCGGCCCTTCCTGGCAAACCCAGGCTGTTACGAGGGCGTGACCTGTCCCGAGGACACCACTGCCTCAGCCACCCGTACCGGGAACTCCTCCTTCGCGTGGTCGGCGATCCGCTTGAGGAGGTACGCGTCGATGCCGGCGCTGACCCCTCCGCCCACGAACGGCAGCGCGCGACCCAGCCGGCTGAAGGTCGACCTGCCGACCGTCCCGATCAGGCGGAACGCGATGCCCTTGTTGATCATCATCAGCGCCGGCCCGGGCAGCTGCTGGGCAGCCAGATCGGTGAGGCGGCCGGTGGGCGAGACGATCCCCGCCTTGCGGATGAGGTCTTCCGAGTCGGCTCCAACGAGCGCCAGCAGCACCGCCGTCCGGATGTGCGGCTCGGACAGGTCGTACCCGCGCAGCGCCGCGATCGCCGCGGTCATCCGGGTGGCGACGAAGTAGAACTCGGCCACGTTGACCGGGAGAGCGATGGGCATGGTGACGAACCCGCCGAACCCCGTCACGAAGCCGCCGGTACCCGCCATGCCGAGGTGGTTGCGGATGACGTGGTCGACCGCCTCGTCGAGACTGCGGGTCTTCATCCGGGCTTGGTCGGCGACCTGTTGGGCCGACGGCAACGGCCCCTTGCCTTCGATCCCCACGGCGAGGATGGGTTGTAGCACCTTGTAGATGACCGCCGATGCGCCCTTGGGCTCGACGTTGGCCTGTTCGAGGGCGGTTTCGGGTTCCTTCTTGTCACCGTTGTCTCCGAAGCCAAAGATTCCCACGTCGCCCACCTCTCGTCGTCCAGCCCGAGTCCTCGGGCTGGGCCGGCCAATCCTCGCGGGGCCGTCGAACCCCCGCAACACGGCAACGTCACCATCCGGCGGCGCGTTCCCTCCAGAGAGAGCCGCCGCACGAGACGGTATGCGTCTGCTGCCACCACGCCGCGTCGGCGTCGTCGGGTTGGATGAGGTCATGCTGCCCCTGGTCGTCGTCGGCGGACGCGCCGCCGTCGGGCCGCGCGAGCCGGGCGGAGCGGTTGTCCCCGGCGACCTCGCGACGGTCGTCCGCCACGCCGCCGGGCTGGAGGAGCGTGAACACCCGCGCTGGCTGGTCTCCTCGGCCAGCGCTGCGCTGCGCCCGCTCGTCGACGCCGGCGTTCGCGTGCAACGCTGCTGGGACGTGGCAGAGGTGCACCGAGTACTCCACGGCGGCTGGCGGGCCGACCTCGGCCGCGTCTGGGCCGCGGCCCACCGGCTCGACGCCGGCACCCTGCCCAAGCCCGCCGGCGAGGACCTCTTCGACCTCCTCGACACCGAGCTCGCGGACGGTGCCGATCCCGACGCGGCGGTGCGCCGGGACGGTCACCTGCGGCCCGACGTCCTGGACGAGACGTGGGCCGCTTCCGACTCGCGCTTGGACGCGATCGCGACCGTTCTGACCGAGATCGCCGGCCGACAGGAGCGGGCCCTGGGCGAGCTGGGACCGCGGGCCGTCGCCGCCGCATACTCCGAGTCCGCCGCGGCCGTGCTGTGCCTGGAGCTCGAACGGGACGGCCTCCCGGTGGACCGGCGGGCCGCTGAGGATCTCATCGCCGCCGCTGCCGGTCCGCGCCCTCGGGACGAGGCCGACGCGGTCCGGCTGCGCCGCGGGCGGGACGCACGGGTCCTCGCCCACGTGCCTGGACGCGAAGGCACCGACCTGCGCAACCCGACCCAGGTCAAGGAGCTGCTCGCTGCCGTCGGCGTGTCAGTGCCGAACACGCGCAAGTTCGTCCTGGAGCGCTACCGCGAGACGCATCCGCTCGTCGACGCCCTGCTCGAGTGGCGCAAGGACGAACGGATCGCGACGACCTACGGCTACCGCTGGCTGGACGAGCACGTCGGCGCAGACGGCCGGTTGCGGGGCGGGTGGACTGCCTGCGACGGCGCCGCCGGACGGATGACCGCCCAGAACGGTCTGCACAACCTCCCGGCGCCCCTGCGGCCGGCCGTCGTCGCGGAGCCCGGGCACGTCTTCGTGCGGGCCGACCTCGGGCAGGTCGAGCCGCGCGTGCTCGCCGTGGTCTCCGGTGACCGCGCCTTCGCCGAAGCCACCCGGGCCGACGACCTCTACGCCCCGGTCGCGCAGAAGCTCGGCATCGAGCGCAAGGTCGCCAAGGTGGCGGTTCTCGCCGCGATGTACGGGCAGCGCTCCGGGGCCGCCGGCCGGGCTCTCGGCGACCTGGAACGCGCCTACCCCGTCGCCATGGGCCTGCTCGACGAGGCGTATGCGTCGGGCGTGGCCCGCCGGCCGCTGCGCACCTTCGGGGGGCGCCGGATCAACCTCGACGCCGCCTGGCCGGGCAGCGACGACGGCGGGCGGGGGCGGTTCGCGCGAAACGCCCTGATCCAAGGGTCCGCGGCGGAGCTCTTCAAGGCGTGGGCGGCGACCGTCCGGCACGAAACCGCGCCCACGGGCGCCCAGTTCGTCCTCTGCCTCCACGACGAGCTGCTGTTACAGGCTCCGGAGGACCGGGCGGAGGAGGTCGCCCGCGCCATGGGGAGGTGCCTGGACGACAGCGCGCGGCGGTGGGCGGGTACCGATCAGGTGCGGTTCGTCGCCGACACCAGCATCATCCGGCGCTGGTCCGACGCCAAGGACTGAGCGTTCAGGCCGAGCCGAGCCCGCCGGTCTCGTCGTTCTTGCCCTTGTCGTCGGTCACGTCTTTGAGGAACGCCTCGAATTCAGCGCCGATCTCGTCGGCCGAGGGCAGCTCGGACACTCCGGTGGCGAGCAGGCTGGGCCGTTCGCGTCCTTCCATGAAGGTGTCGTACTGCCGCTCCAGCGCCTCGATGACCGCCTTGACTTCGTCGGACCCCTCGACTTCGCGAGCGATCTCCGCCCGGTTGAGGCCGGCCGCGGCGGCCAGGTCAGTGGTCGACAGGCTGAGACCGGTCACTCCGCTCACCGCGCCGAGACCCGCGAGCGCCGCGTCGGCGAACTCCGCCTGGGCGAGGTAGTGCGGGACGTGGACGGCGAACCCGAGCGCGTCGCGGCCGGACTCGCCGAGCCGCAGCTCGAGCAGGGCCGACCAGCTGGCCGGGACCTGCACGGTGCCGAACACCGGCTCGTGCTGGGTGATGAGCCGTGGATCGGTGGCGTGCGCCGTCATCCCGAGCGGTCGGGTGTGCGGCACCGCCATGGGGATGCCGTGGACGCTCACCGTGAGGTCGACGCCGAGGGCCTTGCCGAGGCCGAGGACGGCCTCGACCATGCGCTCCCACTGGTAGTCCGGCTCAGAGCCGGCCAGGAGGAGGAACGGCTGCCCGTCGCGGTCGGTGAGCCGGTACAGCAGCAGCGACGGGTCCTCGTAGGAGGTCCACCGGTCCCGCTCGAACGTCATCATCGGCCGCCGTCCGCGGTAGTCGAGCAGCTGGTCGAGGTCGAACGACGCGACGACGGTGTGGTCATGAGCGGCCAGGAGATGCTCGGTGAGCAGTCGCTGGGTGCGGCCGGCGTCGATGAAACCGCCCATCGAGACGAGCATGACCGAGGCCCGGGCGGACGCGGGGTCCGTGTCGGTCTCGAAGCGGTAGAGCTCTGATGGGTCTTGCACGATGGGTCCTCCGAAACGATTGTCGCAGGGCGGGGACGCCCGTGCACACGACAACGCGCGGCCTGACGAGGTGATTCCGGTCGAGTTTCGGTCAGGCACGGTCGATCGCCGCGATCGCTCTGAGGATCCGCTTGACCGACACGGGGTATGCGGTGCCGAGGCTCTGCGCGAAGAGGGACACCCGCAGCTCCTCGAGCATCCAGCCGAGAGCGACCACGTCGTCGGCGGCCCGCCGGGCGGGACGCAGCGACTCCAGGAGGGCGGCATAGGCGTCCTCAGCGACGAGCACCTCGTCGGTCGCGCGGGCGTCGCGAGCCAGGTCGCTCGATGCGCGGTCCAGCCGGTGGAGGACGGCCCGCAGGTACCGGTCCAGGTCCCGCAGCCGCTCGAATCCCGCGTCCGCGACGAACCGGGGACGGACGAGCTCGCGCAGCTGCGCGCGGACGTCGTAGACCAGACCGGCCAGCGTCGGGGCGGTCATCGTGTCCAGTCGCCGAGTCGCTTCGAGGTGCTTTGTCAACACCGGCTCCACCAGCTCGACGACCTGGACCACCCTGGCCGCCAGATGGATCCGCACCGCGTCCAGCGCCTCGGCGAAGGCCTCGGGGGTGCGGACCTCACCGGGCCGGCTCTGGTCGGCGATCGCGTCGACGGCGCACGCCAGACAGTCGTCGAGCAGCGCGGGGACCGAGCCGTGGGGGTTGTGCGCCAGGGCCAGCTTCTGGGCGTTGGTCAGCCGGGCGAGGACCTGCTTCCACGGTGGCGCGACGTTCAGCAGCAGCAGCCGGCGGACGCCGAGCCGGTGCTCGGAGGCGGCCTCGGCGCGCGTCGGCAGGACGCGCAAAGAGACTGAGGCACCGTCGTCGACGAGCGCGGGGTATCCCTCGACCCGACGGCCGGCCGCCGACGTCGTGGCGACCACGTCCGGGATCGCTCCCACGTCCCATGTGTGCAGACCTGAGCGTTCGACGGACGACCCCGCTCGCGACACCTGGCGGCGGAGCTCGGTCTGGGCGATATCGCGCAGGCCATCGAGGTCGGGGCCCCGCGTGATGACCTGCCCCCGGGCGTCTTCGACCGCGAAATGGACCCGTAGATGGGCCGGGACGCGGGCCACGTCCCAGTCCTCTGGCCCGACCGCGACCCCTCGGGTCTGCCGGACCACCTGCCGGAGGACGTCGGTCAGGGGGCCGTCGCCGGGTCCGAGACCCCGCTCCCCGAGCTCGCGCACGAGAGCGGCCGCGTGCTCGGGCGCGGGCACCAGAAGGCGACGGACTCCCTTGGGCAGAACACGGATCAGCGCGGTGACGAGTGCTTCGCGCATCCCCGGCACCTGCCAGTCGAACCCCTCTGCGGTAACCCGGTTGAGCACCTCGACCGGGATGTGCACGGTGACGCCGTCCTCGGCATGGCCGGGCTCGAACCGGTACGTCACCACGAGGTCGAGGTCGCCCTGCCGCCACACGGCCGGGTATGCGTCGGTGTCGACCTCGTTCACGCGGTCCGAAAGCAGCAGATCTTCGGTGAACGTGAGCAGAGTCGCGTCCGAGCGACCGGCCTTCTTCCACCATGAGTCGAAGTGTCGCGCCGACACCACTGACGCCGGAATCCGCTTGTCGTAGAACGCATACAGCGCCTCGTCGCCCACGATGAGATCTCGCCGCCGGGTCCGCGCCTCGAGCTCCGAAAGCCGCTCGACCAGGGCGGCGTTGTCGTGGAAGAACCGGTGCCGCGTCGTCCAGTCCCCCTCGACGAGGGCCCGCTGGATGAAGAGGTGGCGCGACTCGACCGGGTCCACGCGCGCATACCCGACGGTGCGGCCTACGACCAGCGGTACGCCATAGAGCGTCACTCGCTCCGTAGCGACCGCGCTCCCCTGCCGTGCCGACCATCTCGGTTCGGAGTACGACCGCTTGACGAGATGCTCCCCCGCCTCTTCCGCCCACAGGGGGTCGATCCGGGCCACGTCGCGCGCCCACAGCCGAGTGGTCTCGACCAGCTCGCCGGCCATGACGAATTGCGGTTGCTTGCGAAAAAGGCTGGAACCGGGCGAGATCCCGAACCGTGCGCCCCTCGCCCCCAGGTACTCGCGCTTGATCTCGTCGCGGGCGCCGACGTGCGACAGGAGGCCGGCCAGCAGCGCCCGGTGGACGGTGTCGAGATCCGGATCGCCGTCACGGGCGCTGCGGGACGTGTCGAATCCCACCTGCTTGCAGGCCTGTCGGAGCTGCTGCTGCAGGTCCTGCCATTCTCTGATCCGCAGGTAGTGGAGGAATTCGGACTTGCACATCCGACGAAAGGCACTGGCGGACAACGCTTTCTGCTGCTCCTGCACGTAACGCCAGAGGTTTAGGTATGCGGCGAAGTCGGAGTGCTCGTCGGCGAACCGCTTGTGCGCCCCGTTGGCCAGCTCCTGTTTGTCGAGGGGTCGTTCGCGCGGGTCCTGGATGCTCATCGCCGATACGACGACGAGGACCTCGCGGAGGCAGCCGAGCCGGTCGGCTTCGAGCAGCATCCGGCCGAGCCGGGGATCGACCGGCAGTTGGGCGAGCCGTTTCCCGTACGCGGTGAGCCGCCGCCGGCTGCCGGTGTCGGCGCTCGTCTCGACCGCTCGCAGCTCCTCGAGCAGACGGATGCCGTCGGTGACCTGCCGCGAGTCGGGCGGGTCGAGGAAGGGGAAGCGGGCGACGTCGCCGAGGCGCAGGCTGGTCATCTGGAGGATGACCGACGCGAGGTTCGTTCGCAGGATCTCCGGGTCGGTGAACTCGGGCCGCCCCTGGTAGTCCTCCTCCGCATACAGTCGGATGCAGATCCCGTCGGCGAGCCGGCCGCATCGGCCGGCGCGCTGGTTCGCGCTGGCCTGGCTGATCGGCTCGATCGGCAGCCGCTGGACCTTCGTCCGCTGGCTGTACCGCGAGATGCGGGCCGTACCGGTGTCAACCACGTAGCGGATCCCGGGGACGGTCAGCGACGTCTCCGCGACGTTGGTCGCCAGCACGATCCGGCGACCGTCGTGGCGCGCGAACACCCGGTGCTGCTCCGCGGCGGAGAGCCGGCCGAAGAGCGGAAGGACCTCCGTGGCCGGCAGGTCCAGCGTGGTGAGCGCCTCGGCGGCGTCGCGGATCTCGCGCTCGCCGGACAGGAACACCAGAATGTCCTGGCTGCCGCCGTCCCCCCGCGACTCTGTCCACAGCTCCTCGACCGCCTCGACGATTCCGGTCACCTGGTCGAGGGACTCCTCCCCGTCACGGTCGAGCGGCCGGTAGCGCACCTCCACGGGGTACGTGCGCCCCGAGACCTCGAGGACCGGAACCGGTCGAGCCGGCGTCGCGAAGTGGTCGGCGAACCGCTGCGGGTCGATGGTGGCCGAGGTGATGACGATCCTGAGGTCCGGACGCCGCGGGAGCAGTCGTTTCAGGTAGCCGAGGAGGAAGTCGACGTTGAGGCTTCGCTCGTGGGCCTCGTCGAGGATGATCGAGTCGTACCGGCGCAGGTCGCGGTCCCGCTGCAGCTCCGCGAGGAGGATGCCGTCGGTCATGACCTTGACCAGGGTGTCCCGTGACGAGTGGTCGGCGAACCGGACCTGGTAGCCGACGACGCCGCCCAGCTCGACGCCGAGCTCCTCGGCGACCCGTTCAGCCACGGCGCGGGCCGCGATCCTGCGGGGTTGGGTATGCCCGATCGCCCCCTCGATGCCACGTCCGAGCTCCAGGCAGATCTTCGGCAGCTGGGTCGTCTTGCCGGACCCCGTCTCGCCGGCGACGACGACGACCTGGTGGTCGCGGATCGCCGCCGCGATCTCCGCCCGCTGCTCGACGACGGGCAGGTCCTCGGGGTACGTGATCTCCGGGACGAGCGCCCGTCGGAGCGCGGGCGCCTCGGACATGGCGCCCACGATAGGCGGCGGAAAATCTTCTCGCCGCTGCTGTCGATCCGCCAGGGTGGGCGGCGTAGATGTGGTGTCAGCGCACCACAGGGTGCTTCACACGTCCGGAGGAGAGCATCTCCATGAAGTACGTCCTCATGTACAGCAACCGTCCCGACCTCGACGCCGCCGTCCCAGAGGAGCGCCGCGCGGAGGTCTACGGCCAGATCTTCCAGTGGTTCGAGACCCACGCATCGGCATTCACGGACGCCGGCGCGGAGCTGCAGGGGCCGGAGACGGCCACCACGGTGAGGACCGGCGACAACGGCTCGCCGGTCGTCGTCGACGGTCCGTTCTCGGAGGCCAAGGAGGCCATCGGCGGGTTCAGCGTCATCGACGTCGAGAACCTCGACGCCGCGCTCGACCTCGCCCGGTCCTGGCCCTCGCTCGGCTTCCCGGGCATTGCCGTCGAGGTTCGCCCGATCGTCGAACACCGGATGGACTGACCGCCGGCCACCACGGGAGCCTCGATGACGGTCCCCGGCCCCGACACGGACACCGTCCTCGCGGACGCCGTCCGGCACGAGGTCGGTCCGGTCGTCGCCGCGCTGCACCGCCTCACCGGTGACTTCGATGTCGCCGAGGAGGCGGTGCAGGACGCGCTCGTCTCGGCGGTGGCGGCCTGGCGCCGCGACGGCCCACCGCCCAACCCCGGCGCCTGGCTCACACTGGCGGCGCGGCGCAAGGCGGTCGACCGGCTGCGGCGCGAAGCGGCCCGCGGGCGGCTCGCCGCGGCGGTGGCGGCGACCAGAGTCGAGGCAGCCGGTCCGCCGGACCGGTCGACGGACTGGTCGGACACCGACGAGCGGGTCGCCATGCTCTTCGGCTGCTGCCACCCGGCGCTGGCCGTCGAGGCCCGTCTGGCCCTCACCCTCCGGTCGGTAGCCGGGCTGACCACCGAGCAGGTCGCCCGCACGTTTCTCGTCCCGGAGGCCACGCTGGCCCAGCGGATCGTCCGCGCCAAGCGCAAGATCGTCGCCACCGGCATCAAGATGGAGGTCCCGGAGACCCGGGTCCCCGAGCGCCTCGACGACGTGCTCACCGTCGTCTACCTCACCTACAACGCGGGGTTCGTCGACGCCGCCTCACGCGGCCTGGCCCAGGACGCCGTCTGGCTGGCGGAGGTCCTCACGACGGGTCTCCCGCGCGAGCCCGAAGCGTGGGGGCTGCTCGCCCTGCTCACCCTCCAGCAGTCCCGCGCGGCCGCGCGGTTCGGGCCGAACGGCGCGCTGGTCCTCCTGGCCGACCAGGATCGGGCCCGGTGGGACCACCCCGCCATCGCCCGAGCCGAGCGGTACCTCGAACGCGCCGCCGTCTGGCGACGGCCCGGCCGGTTCCAGCTGCAGGCGGCGATCGCGGCCTGCCACGCGAGCGCCCCGACCTACGCGGAGACCGACTGGCTCCAGATCCTCACGCTCTACGACCTGCTGCTCCGCCACGACCGGTCGCCGGTGGTACGCCTCAACCGCGCGGTCGCCCTCGCCGAGTGCATGGGGCCCGAACCTGCCCTCCGCGAGGTCGATGCCCTCGCCGGCCAGCTCGACGCATACCACCTCTGGCACGCGACCCGGGCAGATCTCTTGCGTCGGCTGGGCCGGATGGAGGCCGCTACCGACGCGAACCGGCGGGCGCTCGACCTGGCCGCGATCCCCGCCGAGCGCGCCCTTCTGCGCGACCGGCTCGGAACCTGACCTACTCGGCGGTCGCGCGCCGGAGCGCCTCGGCGGTGTGCCGGTGCCCCAGCAGCTCGTACCCGATGACCGGGACCAGCAGCGAGGCGGCGACGACGAGGAGGCAGACCGGCATACCGGCGCCCGACGCCGCGAGGAGCACGGCCGCCGCGAGGACCACCAGCATCCCGATCGCGATCCAGACGTGGAACGGGTCGACGGTCCCCAGCAGCAGCGACCAGAGCGCGAGGACCGAGAGGACGTACAGACCGACCGGGAGGGCGACGGACAGCACCGCCCCGAGCCCGCTGATGTGGCCGGGTTCCTCGAGGCTCAGCGCGGCGACGTGGAGTCCGGCGCCGGTGGCGATGATCGCGCCGAAGACGAACATCTGGCCGTAGCCCCAGATGAACCCGCGCTCCCGGTGGACGTGCAGCACCTCGCCCGACGGGAGCATGAAGTAGGTCCACCACATGCCAAAGGTCATCCCGATCCCTGCGGCCCCCACGAGGAGGACGTCGGTGGAGATGCCGCCCGAGATCTCCTCCACCGAGGACAACGCAGCCACCGTGCCGACGACTCCCTCGCCGAGGGCGATGATCGCGAAGAGGGCGTAGCGCTCGGCGATGTGGTGCGCGTGCCACGGCGTGCCGCCGCCGGGCAGGTGTTCGGCACGCCACGGACCGTAGAACTCGATGAGGTTGAGGACGACGATCGCGACGAGCGTTGGCACCAGGGCCAGATTGGCGATAGCGAGGGCCACCCAGCCGACCTGCGCGGCCGAGACCCAGGTCGCATAGGCGAGGCAGCAGGCCCGGTGCTGGGGCGACTGGCGCGCCGCCCGCAGCCACTGCGAGACCATGGCCAGGCGCATGATCACGTACCCGACGACGAGGATGCGGTTGTCGACGTGACCGCCCTCGTCGATCGAGTGGAAGAGGTTGGGCAGCCCCAGAGCGGCGATGCACACGCCGACCATCTGGACCATCGTCACGACGCGGAACACCCAGTCGTCGGTGTCGAACGCCGAGGCGAACCACGAGAAGTTGATCCAGGCCCAGACGATCGCGAAGACCCCGATCGCGAAGGCGATCAACCCGGTCCAGGTGTGGCCCTCGAAGACGCTGTGCGCGAAGAGGTTCGCCGCCTGGCCGACGGCTACGACGAAGGTCAGGTCGAACAGCAGCTCCAACGGCGTCGAGGCCCGGCCGCGCTCGCGCGGATCGCGGCCGGCCATCCGTCGCATGGGGTGGGCGAGAGAGGGCGCCTCACTCATGTGGACATCCTGCCAGCGCGGTCACGGAGCCGGCTCAGCCCGGCACCCGTCGAGCGAGTGCGAACGGCACGGAGAGATGGACATCACCG
>DATLPT010000209.1:0-20612 GCA_035535635.1 Lapillicoccus sp.
GGACGTGCGGGCGGCGCTTCTCGGACGGGGCCCGGCCCCGTCGACCGATGCGCTCGCCGCTGCCCTTGAGTCCGAACGCGACCTCTGGCGCACGGTTCTGGCCGAGCAGTCCGGCGCCTCGGACCAACGTGAGGTGCGTCCCTTGCGGGGAGCGGCCACCTTGGTCGCGGCGATCCAGGCGGCCGACAGCGCGCGCGCCATGGTCCTGGCGCTGCGGGCGGGGTTCGGGGCATCCGTGCCCGACGACGAGTCCGGCCCCCACGACCCGTTCTGGTATGCGCACGCGTCGCCGTTCGCGTTGATCTGGCGCCGGGTACGCCAGAACCTCACGGTGCGCTCCGTGGAGCTCCAGAACGCGCTGCGCCTCGCGGCCGGCCTCGCGGTGGCCAGGTTCGTCGCGGGCGAGTTCGGGCTGTCCCACGGCCTATGGGTGCTGCTGGCGACGCTGACCCTGACGCGGACGTCGGTCCGAGCCACCCGCGGCGCCCTGAAGCCGGCGCTGATCGGGACGCTCATCGGCGTCGTCCTGGCCGGTCTGCTGCTGCTGCTCGCCGGGTCGACCGCCGCGGCTTACGTGGTGGTGATGCCGATTGCGCTGTTCGCGGCGGTGTTGGCCGGACCGACCGTGGGACCGATCGGCATCCAGGCGACGTTCACCCTGGTCGTGGCCTGCTTGTTCAGCCAGGTGGCGCCGCCGTCGCTCGAGCTGGCCAGCGACCGGCTCGTCGATGTGCTGGTCGGTGCAGCGGTCGGGGTCGCGGTCGGTGTGCTGGCGTGGCCGCGAGGCGGCCAGGCCGAGTTGCGGCGGGCTGGTTCGAGGTGTCTGTCCGCTGCGGCGGACTGCGTCGATACGACGGCGGACTGGATCGTGGCGACCTGCCCCCCGGACGCCCTCGGCGCTCGCCTCCGCGACGTTCGGCGGGCGTTGGCGCTCTACGACGGGACGTATGCGCAGTACCGCAGCGAACCGGTCGACGCCCACGACTCCACCGACTGGCTCATCGTCGGCGTCGTCACCGCGCGGGCGGCGAACGGCGCCGCGGCGGCGGCTCGCTGGGCCGAGCAACGCGGCGCCCTGCCGTGGGAGGACGTCCGCACCGACCTCGAGACGGCCGCCCGGCGGATCTCGGACGAGTTCCGGTCGGCGGCGCACCGCATCGCGACGCCGACCGAGACCGTCTCGACGAGCAGCCGCGCGACGCTGCGGGAGGCGGACCGGGAGGCGATCCGCTCCGGCCTGGCCGAGACGGCCAGGGAACCGGGTCGTCACGAGCGGCCGAAGGCCACGCTTCGGGCGGTCGAGGCTTGGGGCTGGCTGTGGTGGCTCGCGGACGACCTGTCCCGTCTCGAGGGGGACACGACGCCGGCGGCCAGGCCTGCGTCGACGGCGACGACCTGACGGCTCGCGGCGGCCGGGCTCTGGCCGCTGCTTGGGGGCTTATCCGGTCGTGTGGAAGTCCATCCGCGGGTCCTGCTGGGGCGACGGCCCGTAGGTGAGGCAGAACGGGTGCCCCACCGGGTCCCGGAAGACTCGGTAGCCGGTTTCCGAGGTGCCGGGTGCGCGTGTGGCGCCGGCCGCCAGCACCGCCCGTTCGGCGACGTCGACGTCATCGACGCGGATGTCGAGGTGCACGAGCGGATGGCTCGGGTCCGGCCAGCGCGGAGAGACCCAGGGGTCGGCGAGCTGGAAGGCCAGCTCGCGCATGCCGGGCTGGCGGCCGATCACGACCCACTCGGGACTGTCCTCCAGAATCTGCATTCCCAACAGTCCCGCGTAGAACCGCGCCAGCTCACGGGGGTTCGGGCAGTCGAGGACGGGCTTCTCGAGGTGGGCTTTCATCCGTCCATCTTGGTCGCCCTGCGACCGTCGAGTGAGTCACTACGCTCTCGCGGGTGAGCCGGATCTTCACCGTCAGCGTGGCGTCGGTCTATCCCCACTACGTGACGAAGGTCGAGAGGAAGGGGCGCACCAAAGTCGAGTTGGACCAGGTGATCGAGTGGCTGACCGGTTTCGACGCCTCAGCGTTGAGGGGTCACTTGGCCGCGGGGACGACATTCGAGGACTTCTTTGCCGAGGCCCGGCTCAACCCGCGAGCGTCGGCGATCACGGGCGTGGTGTGTGGCGTGCGCGTCGAGGACATCGACGATCCGTTGATGCAGAAGATTCGCTACCTGGACAAGCTCGTCGAGGAGCTGGCCAAGGGCAGGTCGATGGACCGGGTCCTGCGGACCTAACGGGTGGCCCGCACGGGCGATTCAGAGCCCCCGAGTGGAGGAATGTTGACGTGATAGCAGCAACTCTGCTCCGCCTGAGCAGTGCGAGTCCCACTATCGTGCTCAGCCGCCTCTCAGCCGCCGCGGCCTACCGTGAATGACGTGGTTGAGGAGTTGAGATCCCGGCGCTCCGTCGTGCTCGTTGCCTGGCTCGGCTGCTGTGTCCTGGCCACGATCGGTGCGGCAGCCGTGTATGCCGTCGCGCAGCAGGTCGGCCGTCGGGCGGCCGACGACGTACCACGGGCCCTGGTGGCCCAGCAGGTGGCTGCGCTGTCATCGCGGGAGTCGACCGCCGGCCTCCCCGCTCTGGGCCCCGCGTCAGCCCTCAGCTCGCAGTCGGGACCATTCGTCATCGTCTACGACTCCGCGCACCGAGTCCTGTCGACGACCGCTCTCTTAGGAGACACGACCCCCGGTTTGCCGAGTGGGACGCTCGACGACGCGGTGTCACGCGGCGGGACGAGCGTCACGTGGCAACCGCGGGTCGGAGTTCGCGAGGCGGTGACTGCCCAGCCGTGGACCGGACCGGTCGGCTCCGGCGTCGTCGTCGCGGGAGTGGGTCTGGGAGCGACCGAGGACCGCGCCCGATCGGTTCTCGTCGCCGTCACCGCCGGTTGGGTGGCCGTCGTCCTGGCCCTGACCGCGGCCGTCGTCGTGCTGAGACGCGGCACCGAACGGACCGGCCCGGCTAGGTGACGGGCGGCTCCGAGGCCGTGGAATCGAGCTCAGTCCTCCGACCTGCCGCTCCTCATCCCCTCCTTGATGAGGTCCATGACCGAGGAGTCGGCGAGCGTCGTGACGTCACCCACCTCGCGGTGCTCGGCCACGTCACGCAGCAGCCGGCGCATGATCTTGCCGGATCGCGTCTTCGGCAGTTCCTTGACGATCATGATCTGCCGCGGCTTGGCGATGGGACCGATCTCCTGACCCACATGGGTGCGCAGCTCCTTCACGAGCTCCTTGCCCTCGCCGATCTCGTCGGCCTCGTGGATCGCGTCGGCGCGCAGGATCACAAAAGCGCATACCGCCTGGCCGGTCGTCGCGTCGTTCGCACCGACCACGGCCGCCTCGGCGACCTTCGGGTGCGAGACCAGGGCCGACTCGATCTCCGTCGTCGACAGCCGGTGGCCGGACACGTTCATCACGTCGTCGACCCGGCCGAGGAGCCAGATGTTGCCATCCTCGTCCTTCTTCGCGCCGTCGCCCGCGAAGTACAGATCCTCGAACCGGGCCCAGTACGTCTCCTTGTACCGCTCGGGGTCGCCCCAGATGCCGCGCAGCATCGACGGCCACGGCTTGTCGATGACGAGGTAGCCGCCCCCACCGTCCGGCACCGACTTGGCCTCGTCGTCGACGACGTCGACCGAGATGCCCGGAATGGCCTTCTGGGCGGAGCCCGGCTTCAGCGCGGTCACCCCGGGCAAGGGGCTGATCATGATCGCGCCGGTCTCGGTCTGCCACCAGGTGTCGACGACCGGCGCCTGGTCGCTACCGATCACTCGGCGGTACCAGATCCACGCCTCGGGGTTGATCGGCTCGCCGACGCTCCCCAGCAGGCGCAGTGACGACAGGTCGAACTTGCCGGGGATCGCTTCGCCCCACTTCATGAAGGTGCGGATCGCCGTCGGCGCCGTATAGAGGATCGTCACCTTGTAGTCCTGGACGATCTCCCACCACCGCCCCTGGTGCGGCGTGTCCGGCGTGCCCTCGTACATCACTTGCGTGGCACCGTTGGCCATCGGCCCGTACACGATGTACGAGTGGCCGGTCACCCACCCGATGTCGGCGGTGCACCAGTAGACGTCGGTGTCCGGGTGCACGTCGTGCACGACGGAGTTCGTGTACGCGCACTGCGTCAGGTAGCCGCCGGTCGTGTGGAAGATGCCCTTCGGCTTCCCGGTGGTCCCTGACGTGTAGAGGATGAACAGCGGGTGCTCCGCCTCCATCCCGACTGCCTCGTGGGCGTCGGCCGCCTTGTCCAGCGCCTCGTGCCACCACACGTCGCGGTCGCTCCACTCGACGTCCTGGCCGGTCCGCTTGACGACGAGGACGTTCTCGACCGTCGTCTCACCCTTGGCGAGCGCCGCGTCGACCGCCGGCTTGAGCGCCGCCGGCGCCCCTCGCCGGTACCCGCCGTCGGACGTGATGACGAGCTTGCACTTGGCGTCCTGGATGCGCGTGAACAGCGCCTCGGACGAGAACCCGCCGAATACCACCGAGTGCGGTGCGCCGATCCGGGCGCACGCCAGCATCGCGACGGCTGCCTCCGGGATCATCGGCAGGTAGATCGCCACGGTGTCGCCCTTGCCGATCCCCAGGTCCTGCAACGCGTTTGCGGCCTTCTGCACCTGCTGGTGGAGCTCCGCGTACGTGATGTCCCGGGTGTCGCCGTCGGGCTCGCCGACGAAGTGGATCGCGACCCTGTCACCGTTGCCGGCCTCCACGTGCCGGTCGACGCAGTTGTACGCGGCGTTGAGCTCGCCGTCTGCGAACCACGTCGCGAACGGGGCCTTGCTCCAGTCGAGGACCTCGGTGAAGTCCTTGCTCCAGCTCAGCCGGGTGCGGGCCTGCTCGGCCCAGAAGCCCTCGTGGTCGGCCTCGGCCTTCGCGTAGAGGTCCTCGGTGCCGTTCGCCTGGTCGGTGAACTCGGATTCCGGCGGGAACGAGCGGTCCTCGTGCCCGAGGTTCTCGAGAGTCTGGTGCGACGTCTCGGTCGACATGGCATCCTCCTGCGACGGTGCTGGGGCTGACGCTGGTATGCGTGGGGCGCACGCCTCACCTGCCAACCTACTCAACGGGTGTGCCCGTGGCTCGGGCAAAGGGGCGGTCACCTCGACTCGTCGGGCGGCCGATCCTTGAGGCGAACGGCCCAGCCGAACGGCGGGTAGGCACCAGGTGAACAGTGGCTGAACACCTGGTGCCGAGCCTGTCGGAGAAGCGTGGGGCGTCAGCAGACTCGGCGCCATGACCACCGCAACCGTTCTCCTGGTGCTCGTCGTGGCGGTGGCGCTGGCCTTCGACTTCACGAACGGCTTCCACGACACCGGCAACGCCATGGCGACGTCCATCGCCACCGGCGCTCTACGGCCCAAGGTGGCCGTCACCCTCTCGGCGATCCTCAACCTCGTCGGCGCGTTCCTCTCGGTCGAGGTGGCCCTGACCGTGACCAATGCCGTCATCAACGTCCAGAACAGCAAAGGCGCGCCCAATCCCGAGCTCCTCGCCGACGGCGGATACGCCCTGCTTCTGGTCATTCTGGCCGGGCTGGTCGGTGGGATCGTCTGGAACGTCCTGACGTGGCTGCTCGGGCTGCCCTCGTCGTCGTCGCATGCTCTCTTCGGCGGGCTGATCGGGTCGGCCATCGCCGCGCTGGGCATGAGCGGCGTCAAGTGGACCGGGGACGGCAGCAAGCTCGACGGCGTCCTCGGCAAGGTGGTCCTCCCGGCGATCGCCTCCCCGGTGATCGCCGGTGTCGTCGCCGCCGTTGGGACGTGGGTCATCTTCCGAGTGGTCTCCGGAGTGGCTCAGCGCTTCTCCGACCAGGGCTTCCGGTGGGGCCAGATCGGCAGCGCGTCCCTCGTCTCGCTGGCTCACGGCACGAACGATGCCCAGAAGACCATGGGCGTCATCACCCTCGCCCTTATCGCCGCCGGCTACTGGAGCGACACGACGTCCGTGCCGACGTGGGTCAAGGTCGCCTGTGCACTGGCCATCGCCGTCGGTACCTACATCGGCGGGTGGCGAGTCATCCGGACCCTCGGCAAGGGGCTCATCGAGATCTCGCCTCCGCAGGGCATGGCGGCCGAGAGCGCCTCGGCCGCGGTCATCCTCACCTCCAGCCATCTCGGGTTCGCCCTGTCCACGACCCAGGTGGCGACCGGCTCGATCCTCGGCAGCGGCGTGGGCAGGCCCGGAGCCCACGTCCGGTGGCACATCGCCGGTCGCATGGTCACGGCGTGGATCATCACGCTGCCGGCCGCCGGCCTCGTGGGCGCGGTGATGTGGTACCTCGGACACCTGCTCGGTGGAGTGCTCGGCCCCGTCGTCGTCGTCCTCGTGCTCGCTGCCCTGTCGACCTACATGTGGCTGCGCTCGCGGCGTCACCCCGTGGACGCCGGCAACGTCAACGACGAGTGGCAGCCCACGGTGCAGTCCGTGGAGATGGAGCGCGTCTCATGAACAACGTCACCCTCGCCCTCGACGGCGCCTGGAAGGTCCTCGTGACCAGCCTGCTCCTCGGCGCCGGCCTGCCGGTCGTCTTTGCCCTGGGCGTCCGTGCCCGAGCCCTCGCGGCTCGCGTCGCCACTCAGGACGGCCGCGACGTCGACGGCGGCCGCCCGAACCCGGTCGGCAACGTCCTGGCGCTTGTGTGCTTCGTCCTCGTCCTGATGGGCATCGCGCTCGGCATCACCATCGTCGTCGCGTCCGGCTTCGGCAAGGCGGTCTCGTTCCAACACATCTATCCGACTCTCGTGAGCAAGTGAGGACGGACTCGTGGCATTGAACGCCCGCCTGCGCGGCGTCCTGGACTGGCTCCTCGAGGGCTACCCGGCCGGGGTCCCGCCTAAGGACTACATCCCGCTGATCGCGCTGCTTCGTCGCCGCCTCACCGACGATGAGATCCGTCAGATCGCGGACGAGATCGCCGCGTTGGGCTTCGAGGACAGCTCGCCCGCGGACATCGGCGTGAGCATCAACCGGCTCACCGACGCGCTACCCAGCCCGGAGGACATCGCGCGCGTCGAGGAGCACCTCAACCGCTACCACGACTGGCCGATCGAAGTGTCCTGACACCGACGGAAGGCCGGGTCCCGTGGGGGCCCGGCCTTCCGCATACTCAGTTTGCCGGTCAGCTCACCGCGTCGAGGGCATCGGCGATGCCCTCACCGTAGTAGCTGTTCTCCGAGGGCGCGCCGACGCAGGCCGCTCCGACGTTGTTCTCAGGTGCGGCACAGGGGTGGTCGTCAGCTTGTGCCTCGAGCCGCTGCAGCATCTGCGCCGGAGTCCACGTGGGGTGCGCCGACTTCATCAGTGCAAGCACCCCGGCCACGTGCGGAGAGGCCATCGACGTGCCGCTCAGCAGCCCATAACCGGTGGGCGCGACATCCTTGGGTAGCGTGGACAGGACCCTTCGGCCCGGAGCGGCGACGTCGATGACGCCGAGACCGCGGTTCGAGAACGACGCCAGTGCTGTGGCCTGAGTCGTCGCGGACACGGTGGCCACCCCGTCCAACTCGGTCGGGATGTCGTGGCAACCGCTGTTGATCGTGCGGGTGACCGGCGTGCTGTCGTCCGGGGACGTGGTGTCGAAGGTGTTGTTCGTCAGGTCGGTCGCAGCATTGCCCGCAGCGGCGGCGTGCACGACGCCCTGGCCGGTCGACCAGTTGACCGCGCGGCGGACTGCCTCTTTGGCCGCGTACTGGTCGGGCTGGTCCTCGCAGTAGTACATGAACGGGTCGATGTAGTAGCTGCTGTTGGTCACGTCCATGTGCTTGAGACCCGCCCAGACGAACCCGCACACCGCGTACTCGGGATAGATGAACCCGTCGTAGTTGGTCACCTTGACCGAAGCGATCCGTACGTTGGGCGCTACACCCACGATGCCGATGCCGTTACGGGCGGCGGCGATCGTTCCCGCGACATGCGTGCCGTGGTACGCGCTCACGCCGCCCGGGCTGTAGTTCCAGCCGGTCGGCGACAGATCCGGCCGCCCGGCGTCGGTGCAGTTGACCGAGTTCGGCACGTCTATGTTGGGCTTGAGGTCGGGGTGGTCCGGCACGATGCCACTGTCGAGGACGCCGACGAGGACACTGCGCGAGCCGTCCGTGATCTTGTGAGCCTGGTCGGCCTTGATCTGCACCATGTCCCACTGGGCGGCCTCGTCGGGGTCGGTCGCCGCGGCCGGCGTCTGCGCTCCTGGCAGGTCGCCGTTGTAGTCCTTCTTGGCACCCTGCTTGTAACCGGAGGCGCCACGGCCCCAGGAAGCGCCAGCCTCCTCAGGGGTCCCCTCCGACACCGCGACGGTCCTGGTGGCGCCGACTGATTCGACCGCATTGCCGCCGCCGGCCGCGACATTGGTGCGGAACGCCGCGCGGTCCGAGTGGGCGACGACGACGCCGATCTCGGGCCAGCTCTGGACGACGACGCCCCCAGCGGCCACAACGGCCCTCTCGACGAGGCGGGTCTGGCCGGGGTTGGCGGCCTTGGCGTTGACGATGTAGCTCATGAGCATGCCGTCAGGGGTGATGATCGGCACGGGGGTGGAGACGGGCTCCGCGCTGGTGGCCGCGGTGGCGGTTCCCGAGAACAGCGCGGTGCCGAGAACGGCAGCGGACGCGACCGCCATGGCGGCGCGACGCCGGGTGAGGCGTGGTGACATGGGTTGGGGTACTCCTTCTGGAGACCCATCTCGGTGATGGGTCGAGTCGGGGTACCCCACCCTGTCGGGAAATCTTCAGGAAACGCCCCTTGGCTGAGTAAAACCTGGGTCAAGAGTGTGGGCTGACCGCAGGAACTCCTACCACTGGTGGGCGACGTCGATGACGAGGCGAGAGCCGCTACCCGGCCCGGCCAGGGTGAAGACGTGGAACGGGAGCCGCGCCCGGACGCCCAGCCCGATGGTCGTCTGCCCCTCGAAGCTGCCGGCGTAGGCCGCCTGCCGCAACGTCTGGTACCCAGTGACGTCGACCAGTTCGGTCGGGTGGGCTGGCGTCCCGTTCGTCGGCACGTAGACGACGATCTTGAGTCGGGCACCGCCCCGCAGTGGGACTAGGTCTCCCCGTGGGTCGTTGTACACGGCGTCGACGTACTCGACGTGGTAGGCGGCAGCGGGACCACCGTTCAGGTCGACGACGAGCCGGTCGTAGCAGTCGTGCCGGCCCGCGCGGACGGCGGCGAGCGAAGTCGCGCCCCCGTTGCCGGCCTCCTTGAACAACGACCCCCAGACGATGCCGCAGTACGGCGCCGCGGACGCCGAGGCGGCGCTCGTCAGCCCGAGGCACCCGACCAGGGCGAGGAAGGCGGCGACGACGGCCGTGTATGCGGCGCGGTGAGACTTGGGCTGGGACTGACGAGGTGTCATGGCGTCCTCCTTTCACAACACACAGAAGACGCACAGGCCGCCCGTTCGGTTGACACGGCAGACGCCCCGGACCGCCAGGGGTCCGGGGCGTCTGGCTGCGACGCATACGGTCTAGCGCCACCCCACGAAGTTCTCCGCTGCGCTCCGATACTTCGCGGGGACCCGGCTAGTGGCGCACGACCTGCTTCTCGGCGCCCGCACCGGTGAGGGAGCGGACCTCCATCTCGGCGTACTTCGCCTCGTTGTGCTCCTTCGAGGTGACCGTGCCGAGCCAGCCGAGGATGAACCCGAGCGGGATCGAGACCAAGCCTGGGTTGGCCAGCGGGAACCAGTGGAAGTCGATCGACGGGTCGGTGATCATCGATGCCGCCTTGCCGGCGGTCACCTTGCCGCCCGAGACGGTCGGGCTGAAGGCGATCAGGACGACCGAGCTGATCAGACCGCCGTAGATACTCCACAGCGCGCCGCGGGTGTTGAACCGCTTCCAGAACAGCGAGTAGAGGATCGTGGGCAGGTTGGCGCTCGCGGCGATCGCGAAGGCGAGGGCCACGAGGAACGCGATGTTCTGCCCGTTGGCGAAGATCCCGCCGATGATCGCGACGATGCCGATGACCACGGCAGTCATCCGCGCCACGCGGACCTCGGAGTCGGCTCCGCCCTCGCCCTTCTTGATGACCTGGCCGTAGATGTCGTGCGCGAAGCTGGCGCTGGCCGTGATGGTCAGCCCGGCGACGACGGCGAGGATGGTGGCGAAGGCGACCGCGGCGATGATGCCGAGGAGCACGGTGCCACCCAGCTCGTAGGCGAGCAGCGGCGCCGCCGAGTTCACTCCGCCCGGGGCCGCACTGATGGTAGCCGGACCCACGAGCGCACCGGCGCCGTAGCCGAGGACGAGCGTGAACAGATAGAAGATGCCGATCAGCCAGATGGCCCACTCGACCGACTTCCGGGCCTGCTTGGAGGTCGGCACCGTGTAGAAGCGCATGAGGACGTGCGGGAGGCCCGCGGTCCCGAGCACCAGGGCGAGGGCAAGGGAGATAAAGTCGATCTTGCTCGTCGTCGAGGCGCCGTACTGGAGGCCCGGGCCAAGGATGGCCTCCCCCTTGGGGCTTGCCTGGACGGCACCCGCCAGCACAGCCGAGAGGTTGAACCCGTAGAGGGCCAGCACCCACACGGTCATGACGAAGGCGCCGATGATCAGCATGGTCGCCTTGATGATCTGGACCCAGGTGGTGCCCTTCATGCCACCGATGAGGACATAGCCGACCATGATCACGCCGACGACGGCGATGACGACGCTCTGCCCGACCCGTGCTTCGACTCCGAGAAGGAGGGCGACGAGCCCACCGGCGCCGGCCATCTGGGCGAGCAGATAGAAGAAGCTCACCACCAGGGTGGAAATGGCCGCGGCCACCCGGACCGGACGCTGCCGGAGGCGGAAGGACAGGACGTCGGCCATGGTGAAGCGGCCAGTGTTGCGGAGCAGCTCGGCGACGAGGAGCAGCGCGACGAGCCACGCGACGAGGAACCCGATCGAGTAGAGGAACCCGTCGTAGCCGTTGACGGCGATCGCCCCCGCGATGCCGAGGAACGACGCCGCAGAGAGGTAGTCGCCGGCGATGGCGATGCCGTTCTGGCGACCGCTGAACGCGCGCCCGCCGGCGTAGTAGTCCGCGGCGGTCCGGTTGTTCCGCGACGCCCGGATCACGATGGCGAGGGTGATGACGACGAAAAGCGCGAAGATCGCGATGTTGAGGCCAGGACTGCCGACGTTGGTGGCGGCGGGCAGCATGGCGGAGGTGACGGTGCTCACTGCGCACTCCCTTCCATGCGCTCACGGAGCGCCTCGGCGGCGGGATCGAAGTGCCGGTTCGCCCAGCGGACGTAGATCACGGTGATGGCAAACGTCGAGACGAACTGGAGCAGCCCGAAGATGAGGCCGACGTTGATCTCACCGAAGACCTTGGTGGACATGAAGTCGACCGCGAACGATGAGAGCAGGACGTAGAGGAAGTACCACGCCATGAACAGCGCAGTCAGTGGGAAGACGAACCGCCGGAACCTGCGGCGCAGGTCGGTGAACTCGGTGGACTGCTGGACCTCCGCATATCGGTATCCGCTGTCCGATGCGGCGACCTCGCGGTCGAGAGCTTCGTTGCTCACGGTGACACCTCCGTGGGTGGGCAGGTGGTCAGTCGGGTGGGGCAGGACGCACGGGCGCGGGGCGCCACCCGTGGCTCGGCCAGCCTCGACCCTGCGGTATGCCTGGGGAAAGGAGGGCGCGCCCGATGGGGAGAGGCGGCGCCCAGCGGGCTGCCCGGTCGCGCCGAACGGCGTAGGTGGCGCGCCGAGCGGCTGGTGGCTCGGTTCCCCGATCGCCGCCGAAGTTTTCGCGGCCCGTGGGACTACGGATTCGGGGCGCGGTCATGACGGCGAGCATCGGACTGTGGAGCGTGCCGGCATCGACGCGGGAAAGGAACAGCCTGGACAGGCGCAGGACCGAGTGGTTGTCAGTGGGGTGAACCTGCGCCCGGTGGCAACCGGCCCGGGCGGCGTGCATTTCGACATCCTTGTCGGGAGGGAGCGTGCCGGCTGGCTCGAGCTGGCCGGGACACTGGAGGTCATGCGGCTGAGCGGCGAGGTGTCAGGGGGGTTCCGGGGCCGTGGAGTGGCCACCGCTGCTGTCGCCGCCGCCTGTCGAATTGCCTACTCCGCCATGGGAACGAAGGTCCTCGAGGCATGCGTGCCGAACGGGCTGGGCGCGGCTCACCGGGTCCTCGAGGCCAACGGCTTCAGCGTCGCGAACCTTCGCGAAGAACCGCTCCGGTTCGAGCTGACCGTGTCGACCTGGTCGGGCTCCGCGGACCGGTGAATCCTCACGCCACCGGTGTGGGGTCTGGCGCCGCGGCGTGGCTTCGAGCACGCTGGAGAAGGTGATCTACGGACGCGACGCAGAGCTCGCGGTGCTCCGAGAGTTGGTGTCAGAGGCCCGAACCGGGTCGAGCGCATCGGTGCTCGTGGAGGGGGAGCCGGGCATCGGCAAGACCGCACTCCTCGACATGGTTCGCGGCTCGGCCGACGACATGCGTGTCCTGTCCGCTACAGGGGTCGAGGCGGAGGCGGACCTGCCGTTTGCGACCACCCATCAGCTGCTGCGGCCGGTCATCGGGTTGAGCGACTCGATCCCGGAACCCCAGGCGGACGCGCTGAGGGGGGCACTGGGGTTGGCGGACCCGACGGAACACGACCGGTTCCTGGTCGCGGCGGCCGTGCTGTCGATCCTCGGCGAGGCGGCCCGTGAGCGGGGTGTGGTCTGTCTGGTCGACGATGCACAGTGGATCGACGACGCCTCGGCCGACGCTCTCGTGTTCGCCGCGCGACGAATGAGCGGCGAGCGGGTCCTCATGGTGACGGCGGCCCGGCCAGGCCCGTCGACCGCCCGCTGGGCGCCGCTTCGGCGACGGATCGGACTCACCGGCCTGACGGCGACGGAAGCCGTCGCGCTGGTCGGTGCCCATGCCTCTGCGGCGCCGAGCGAGTCCGTCGGCTCTCGACTCGTCGAGGCCACGCAGGGGAATCCCCTGGCTCTCGTCGAGCTGGCCGGCCTGCTCACGGCTGAACAGCTCGCCGGAAACACCCCGTTGCCGGACCCACTCCCGCTGACGGCGGGCCTGGAGCACGCCTTCCTCGAACAGGTACGCCGGCTGCCCAGTGAGGTGCAGATCCTCCTGCTCGTGAGCGCCTTGGACAGCACCGGCCGCCTGGACACCGTTCTTGCTGCCGCCCGACTGCTCGACGTCGACGAGGCCGCCCTCCACGAGGCCGAGTCCTCCTCACTACTCGACGTCGACGGTGCGGAGGTGCGGCTGCGTCATCCGTTGGTCCGGTCCACGATCGTCGCTGGGAGCAGCTCCACCCAGCGGCGCCGGGTTCATCTGATGCTGTCGGAGGTCCTCACTCCGGATAACGCCGACCGCTCGGCGTGGCACCGGGCGGCAGCGACTCTGGGTCCCGACGAGACGATCGCGGCCCAGCTGGACGACGCGGCGGTCCGCGCGCTGTCGCGGAGCGCTCAGTCCGCCGCGGCCGCCGCATACGAGCGGGCTGCCGAGCTCACACCATCGCCCGCGGACCGGGGCCGACGCCTGCTGGCGGCCGCACGTGCCTCATGGCTGGGTGCCCGGCCGGACCGGGCGACCGCCGCGGTGATGGCGGCCCGCACGCTTCTGGAGGATCCCCTGCAACAGGCGGAGCTGGCGCGCCTGCACGGCATCATCGAATGGCAGCGTGGCGTGTGCACGGAGGCCTCGTCGATCCTGCTCGAGGGAGCGCAGATCGCCGCCAGCAACGGGGAGGCGAGGCTGGCGCTGACCATGCTCGTCGAAGCCGGCCAAGCGGCCGGGTACGCCGGCGACATGGAGACGCTGCAGGTCGCCGGACGACTCGCCGACGACATCGACCCGGCCGGCGAGCCCTCCGCGGTCTTCGCCAAGGACCTCGCGCTGGGGTTTTCCGAGATGGTGACCGGCAACGGCGCAACCGGTGCGACGCTCTTGAGCCGCGCGCTGGACTGGGCCGAGACGACCCACGACTCGGCCCAGCTGATCCTGGCGTCGTCGGCCGCGTTGTGGCTGGGCAACACCGGAGCCGCCAGCCGGTTGGCCGACCGCGCCGTCCGTACCGCGCGGGTCGCCGACCTGGTCGGCAGCCTGCCCCACGCTCTGGAGTACTACTCACTGGCCGAGCGGCTTCTCGGCCACTTCGACATCGCCGCGGCCTCAGCGTCGGAGGGGCTGGAACTGGCTCGGGACACCGGCCAGCTGTGTTCGGTCGTCCAGCACCTCTCCACGTTGGCCACGGTGAGTGCCGTCAGGGGAGAGGCCGGCGAGTGCGAGCAGCTCGCCGAGGAGTGCCTGGCTCTTGCGGTGCCTCGACGCCTGCTCGTCTCCACGTATTACGCACGGCACGCGCAAGCACTGTCTGCGCTCTTCCGGGGCGAGTATGGCGATGCGCTGCGACGCCTGCTCGAGCTCAAAGAGCTTCCCACCTTCGACTGGTACGCCGTCCCCGACCTGGTCGAGGCGGCGCATCGGTGCGGCCAGCCGGACACGGCCCGCGAGGCGATCTCGTGGATGGAGCCCTGGGCGACCGACGCGTCGTCTCCAGGGGCCACCGCCCTGCTCATGCGGTGTCGAGCGATCACCAGCGCCGATGACGAAGCCGAATCCCTCTTCGAGGCAGCCGCCGGTGACCACCCCGACGCGATGGCCCTGGAGCGCGGACGCACCGAGCTGCTCTACGGCGAATGGCTGCGCCGGAAGCGGCGAAAGTCCGAGGCGCGGGCGCGACTGCACTCCGCACTCACTCTCTTCCGGAGCATCGGTGCCGAACCGTTGGCCAGGCGAGCGCGGGCCGAGCTGCGGGCGGCCGGCGAGGCGGACGCGCGCGCAGACGGGTCCTCGATGCCTGCGCTGACCGCCCAGGAGCTGCAGGTCGCGCTGCTGGTGGCGCAAGGGGCGTCGAACCGTGAGGTGGCCACCCGCCTGTTCATCAGCCCCAGAACCGTCGAGTACCACCTCTACAAGATCTACCCGAAGCTGGGCGTCGTATCCCGCACAGACCTTGTTCGGCACATGGCCACTTCAGGGTTGCAGCTGACCGAGTGAACCCGTAGTTCTACGGATTCGCGGTCAGGAGTGGCCGTTCTAGCGTCGAATTCATGACCCGACGCATCGTTCTCAGCATTCTCGCCGCCGTCCTGATCGTCATCGGTGGGCTCACGGCGCTCAGTGGCGCCGCCATCATGGTGCTGTTCCGCTCGGATGGCCGAGTGGAGTCGGGGATCGAGCGGATCACCACTCCGACCCAGGCCCTGGTGAGCAGGACCGGTGACGTCACCGGGGTGAGTGCCGCTCCCACGTGGCTAGGCCGCCCCACGATGAGCGTCACCCTGACCGACCCGCCGGGAGCCGCGGCGACCTTCGTCGGGGTAGGGCCGGCCGCTGCCGTCGACGCCTACCTGGCCAACGTCCCCCACGATGTCGTGACCGATGTCGAAGTCACGCCCTTCGTCCTCCAGACGGCACGGCAACCCGGAACCCGGACGCCCGCTCCGCCTGGTGAGCAGACCTTCTGGGTCGCCAAGGGGACGCAGAACGGAACCACGACCAACCTGTCGTGGCAGGCGCAGGACGGCGAATACCGAGTGGTCATCATGAACGGCTCGGCTGCGGCCGGAGTCGACACGAATGCCCGCTTCGGTGTGGCCGTACCGGGCCTGGGCAACGTTGGACTCCTGGTGCTCATCATCGGGCTGGTCATCCTCGCGGTCGGCGTGGTGCTGCTCGTCATCGCCCTCGCGATGCGCTCGCGCCCAACGGCTCCGCCCGGAGCCGGTTCGGCGGCCGCACCCTCGAGCGCGCCGGCCGCCGGGCCAGGTCGCGATCCCGCTCACGTCGACCAGGCCGGCCAATGAGTGAGCGTCACATGACGGTTCGCCCGGGCCGTCATGTCGGATGGTGGGTCGATGGGCACTACGCCTCTGGGCGTCGGTTCATGCTGACCTGGTGGCCAGCCGAAAGCATGGCGCGAACCGTCGCCCGGTGGTTCGGTGGGCCTGCCGAGCCGAGCCCGCGAGGCGACGCCGCCGAAACGGAGGCTTACCCGACGCTCGTCGAGCGGTGAACCTGGGGCACCTGAGCGGCGTGGGTCAAGCGTGATAGACCGCCTCAGCAACCTGCTGCGGGAAGGCGCTACCTGTGCATCCCTCGACTGCGGTGTTGCTGAGCATCACGACCGTGATACCGGCCGCCGGGTCGATGAACCACGCGTTTCCCCACACGCCGCCCCACCGGAGAGTCCCCGGGTGCGACGGCCACTGGGCGCGCGCCGAGTTGGTCAAGACGCCCGAAAGCAAGCCGAATCCCCACCCGGGCTCGTCCTGCTCGCGCATGGTCCCAATCTGGTTCGCCGACGCCATCGCCACGGTGCCGCGATCAAGGATCGGCAGCCCTCCGCGACGCATGGTCTCCAGGAAGGTCATGAAGTCCTCCGCGGTGCCGACCATGCCGGCTCCCCCGGACTGGAACGAGCGCTCGTCGAACGCCCGCGCCGGGGAGAAAGTGAGATCCTGCACGACGCACGGCTCGGTCATCCGGACCGCTCGTGGCGCGCCGTCGGCATAGGGCACGGCCAACCGGGCCGGGTCTCGAACGGCGAAGGCGGTATCCCCCATCCCGAGGGGGCCCGTGACGTATTCGCTGATCGCGTCGGCGAGTGACCCGCCGACCACGACGGCAAGGATCGCGCCTAGGACATCGGTCGCGAACCCATAGCGCCAGGCCGAACCCGGGACGAAATGGAGTGGAACGGATGCGATGCGCTCCAGGTTCTCCTCGAGGGTCAGGCCCGGCTGATCGAGTCCCGTCGACACGTCGGCCGCCCGATAGCGGTCTCCCGCCAGCATCGTGGGATATCCAAAGCCGGCCGTGTGGGTCAGGAGATGCCGCACCTGGATCTCTGGCGCCGTGCCGTCCACCAATCGAGGCCTGAAGTCGGGCAGGAACGTCGTCACCGAGTCGTCGAGGGCCAGCCGGCCCCGCTCCACCAACGCCAAGGCCGCCGCCGCCGCCATCGGTTTCGTCAGCGAGGCCAGGCGGAAGAGCGTGTCGATCGACGTCGAAGAGCCCGCCTCACGGTCCGCATGACCGGCGGCGCGGGCATAGGCCCGCTCACCGTTCTGGGTGACGAGCACGACCGTCCCGACGATTCGACCGTCGTACACTGCCCCGTCGATGACGGCGTCGATTCGATGCGCGAGAGGCGTCAGACCCGACATGGGCCCTCCGCTCAGTCTTGTCGCGGAACGTTGTTGTAGGCGGGATCGTGGCTGGCCACCTTTCGGGCGCCGACCAGGTGGCCGCCCAGGTAGGCGCCGACCCCCGACACGGCGGCTCCGGCGAGAGCGAGCCCCGCGCCGGCGTGGTGCCGGCCCCGCCGACGGGCGAACCATGACGCCGTGTAAACGCCGAGCGCCACGCCGTTGGTCACCGCGTGGACCAGGCCCACCCGCTTCTCCCGCGGCCCGGCAGCCGACCACTCGGCCCATCCGGTCCAAAACGTCGGACCAGCGGCGAGCAGTCCGGCGCCGACCAGCTTTTGGGCGGAGGCGGCGGAGTCGCGTCCTCCGAGTAGGTCAAGCACGGTGGCGGAGGTCCAGGTGCCGAGTACGACGTCGGTGAGCAGCGGGTGTACCGCGTGGCCCAGCCACTCGCCACGCAGCACCGCTGACCGCCTCCCCGTACCGAACACGCTGCGAATCGTCGGCTCCAACGCCTGCACTGGCTGGTTGAGAGCCGTGGCCTGCTCGAGCCGGAGGGTCCAACGCACGATCATCGCGGGCCGTTCGATGGTGTTCATTCGCTTCTCCTCGCAAGGGTGTGTACGTCGATCCATTCCCGGATTCGCGCTCTCCTCCACCCTACGGACGCGTTTCGGCCAGCACGGACCGGATTTTGTCCTGTCCGCGGCGCCGCTCTCGAACGGGCTCACTCGGCGTGCGGCATGCGCGTCCCGGAACGCAGGTTCTCGGGAACGTGAAGCCGGACCATGGTGCGCGCCGTGCCCACCGGGACGGAGCCCCGCGTCGCATACGAGACGATCACCGCGACGACAAAGGCCGTCGGCACCGTCCAGGCCGCGGGCTGGGCGAGAAGCGCTCCTGGCCAGCCGCCGCCCACCGCACTCGGCCCGGCGAGGACGGTGACGGTCGTGGCGGTCAGGGCCAGGACTCCGCCGGTCACCAGCCCTGCGGTCGCTCCGGCCACTGACAGGCGGCGCCACCAGACCCCGAGGACGAGCACGGGGCAGAACGTCGACGCGGCAACCGCAAAGGCCAGGCCGACCGTGTCCGCGAGGCTTGTGTTGACCGCGAGCCAGCTGGCCGCGTACGGGACAGCGACGGCGACCGCCGCCGCCAGCCGGAAGGTGCGGATCCGCGGGACGTCGCCGCCGGCCCGTCGCCCGATGGTGCGAGCCAGGAAGTCCTGGTCGACGACGCCGGCAACCGAGATGGTCAGGCCGGAGGCGGTCGAGAGGAAGGCGGCGAACGCGCCGCCGGCAAGGACGGCCGAGAGCACCGTCCCGAGCGTGCCCGGGGCGACGATCGACGGCAGGAGCAGCGTGACGGAGTCCGACCGGCGGCCGGCGGGCAAGGTCGGCAGATAGACCCGGCCCAGGACGCCGTAGACCGGTGTGAAGAGGTAGAAGAGCCCCAACAGGCCGACGACGACGAGGGTGGTCCGCCGGGCGGCGCGACCGTCGGGGTTGGTGTAGAAGCGAACGAGCACATGCGGCAGGCCCATGGTGCCGAAGCAGAGCGCAAGGATCGTCGAATACGTTGCGTAGACAGGATGTTCGCGCCCGCCGAACCCGCTGAGCGCCTCCGCCCAGTCAGCGCCGCCCGTGCCGGCGACGGCCGGCGCGGGAGCGCCGCTCTGCCACCAGAGGGCGAGCAGGACGAACGCGGGAACCGAGATCGCGGTGAGCTTGAGCCAGTACTGCATGGCCTGCACGAGCGTGATCGAGCGCATGCCTCCGGCGGTCACGTTGGCCAACACGACGACGGCGACGATGAGACTTCCCAGCGCCGGCGGCGCACCGGTCACGGTGCTCAACGCGATGCCCGCGCCCTGGAACTGCGGCAGGAGGTAGAGCCACCCGATTCCGACGACGAGCAGCGAAGCCAGGGCGCGCACTCGCCGCGACTCTAGGCGCGCTTCGGCGAAGTCGGGGAGGGTGTATGCGCCCGAGCGCCGCAGCGGGGCGGCGACGAGAACCAGCAGGATGACGTAGCCGACGGTGTACCCGACGGGGAACCACAGCATGTCGGCGCCCAACGCATACACGAGCCCGGCGATCCCCAGGAACGACGCGGCCGACAGGTACTCGCCGCCGATCGCCGATGCGTTCCAGGCGGCGCTGACGCTGCGGCCGGCGACGTAGAAGTCACTCGTCGTCCGGGAGATCCGCAGGCCGAGCGCCCCCGCGCCGAGGGTCACGGCGCAGACCAGCGCGATGGCGAGGACGCCGGCCTGGGCGATGGTCACTGCTGCCTCATGAGATCGGAGAACTCCCGCTCGATCCGCTCGGACTGGTGCACGTAGATGCGGGCGGCGATGAAGACGACGGGGTAGATGAGGACACCGACAGCTAGCCAGGGCAACGGAATCGAGCCGATGTGGACGTCCCGGGTTGCCGGTGCGAGAACGAACAGTGTCGGAAGGCCGAGGACCACGACGGCGATGCCGAGCAGGATGGCGAGCGACAGCCGCAGCTGCGCCCGGAGCAGTGCGGAGAGGTACACCTCACCAAGTCCGGTCTGTTCCTCGAGCTCCTGAGCCGGAGGCCTCCGCTCACCAGGCCGGCGCGCCTCCCGTCGCGGGGACGTGATCCGTACCCGGCGCGGCGGCCCGGAGGAGTGTGCGGTGCTCACCGTTGCGTGGGGCGCAGCAGTCGGTCGCGCAGGTCTCGGGTATGCCGCCGGCTGACCTGGAGCTCGACGTCGCCGACGCGCACGACGGCTCGACCGGCGTCGCTCGACACCTCCGTCACGTGCGCGAGGGACACCAGGGTGGATCGGTGGATGCGAACGAATCCCTTGTTGCCCCAACGCTCTTCGAGCGCATTGAGGGAAACGCGCACCAGGTGTGAGCCAGTGGCGGTGTGCATGCGGGCATAGTCGCCGTGGGCACTCGCATACTGGATCTGGCTGCGCTGGATGAACCGGGTGACGCCCCCGAGCTCGACCGGGATGGTCTCGTCCTCCGGGGGCGCTGGAGTCGGGGTGGCGTCGGTGCGCTTGGCGACGACGCGGCGAACCGCCTCGCCGAGCCGTTCCGCCCGGATCGGCTTCATCACGTAGTCGGTGGCCTGCAGCTCGAACGCGTCTACCGCGTGCTCCTCGTATGCCGTGACGAAGATGACCTGGGGACGGTCGGCGAACCGGGCCAGCACCTTCGCGAGGTCGAGGCCGTCGAGGCCGGGCATGGAGATGTCGGAGAAGACGACGTCGACCGGGTGTTCCTCGAGGGCGCGCAGGGCCTCGGTCCCGGAGGACGCGGTGTGCAGCTCGCCGATCCGCGGGTCCCGCTGGAGGAGGAACGTGAGCTCGGCGAGGGTGGGCGCCTCGTCGTCGACCACCAGCGCGCGCAGTGGCGCGTCGGCGGACGGCGGCGTCGCTGGCATTCCGCTGAGGATA
>DATLPT010000210.1:0-4337 GCA_035535635.1 Lapillicoccus sp.
GGCTCCACGCCAAGACCATGGTGGTCATCGAGTCGGTTACCCATCACATGGACGAGGAGGAGCAGGATTGGTTCCCCAAGGTCCGTGACGGGCTCGGACGCAAGGCCCTGCAGGACCTGGGCGAGCAGCTGCTGGCCGCCAAGAAGAAGGCGCCTCATACACCGCAGGCGCCGAGTGCGCTCAAGAAGGCCATCGACGCACTCGTCTCCTGAGGGGACGGCCTCGGTCGCCGGGCCGGCGTCAGCTCGACGCCGGCCGGGCGGGCCGTCGCATACCCCTCAGCTCTCGTCGCATATCCCTCAGCTCTGCCGTTCCCGCTCGGCCGCGGCGACGTCCCGGGTCTCCTCATCGTCCATCTTGCGGGTGTCCCGCGGCTCCGCGAACGGCTCGACCTCCGGCGGGAGGCCTTCGGCGATCGCCCGGCCGTGGTCGAGCTCGGCATTGACCTCCAAGCCGAGCAGGACGGCGATGTTGGTCAGCCACAGCCACACCAGGAAGATGACGACGCCGGCCAGGGAACCGTAGGTCTTGTTGTACGACGCGAAGAGGGTCACGTACAGCGCGAAGAGCGCCGAGGCGCCCAGCCAGATGAGCACCGCGATGACTCCTCCGGGGCTCACCCACTTGATGCCCTGCTGCTTGGCGTTGGGGGCGGCCCAGAAGAGCACCGCGAGGAGCAGCGAGATGAGGACCACGAGGACCGGCCACTTCACGATGTTCCAGACCAGGACCGTCGTGTCACCGAGCCCCAGCAGGTCGCCGACCTGCCGGGCGACGGGTCCGCTGAGGACGACGATGAGGGCGCCGATCAGCAGGATCGCGAGGGCGAAGACGGTCAGGCCGACCCGCAGCGGGATCGTCTTCCAGATCGGCCGGCCCTCGCCGATGTCGTAGACGACGTTCGAGGCGCGCATGAAGGCGGCCACGTAGCCGGAAGCCGACCACAGGGCCACCGCCAGACCGAAGAGGGCACCCAGTCCGGCGCCGGTCTGGTTGGCCTGGGCCTGCTGGACGAGGGTCCGGAACAGCTCGGCGCTGGAGCCCGGGGCGATGGCGTTGGCCTGGTCCACCACCTGCTGCGTGGCGTCCGGGCCCATCAACCCGAGCAGCGAGACCAGCACGATGAGCGCGGGCACCACGGACAGGACCGCGTAGTAGGTCAGACCGGCGGCCAGGTCCGTCAGATGGTCGTTACGAAACTCCTTCCGGGCCCGCTTGAGGACGTCCTTCAGCGACTCCTTGGGGAGATCGGTCGGGCTGTCGATGTCCTGGTTGTGCCCGGTGTCCGCCCCCGAGGCGGGGGCGTCGTCGCGTCTGGTGTCTGGGCTCACGCTGCGATCCCTCTCCTGCATGTCAATGGTTCGGCTCACGCCGGTGTATCCGGTTTGCCCCGCCGCAGGGTGGGTAAAACGCTCTTGCGGAACGCATCTAGACGTCGAATAACCGAGCAGGAGAAGTGATGTCCAACGAATTCGCGCAGACACATCGGATCGAGCCGACGCTGCCGGAGGCCGACGTGACCGGCCTCGACAGCCCGGTCTCGTCGTCGTCATCGTCGTCGAGCACGACTGAGTCGGCCAAGCAGGCGACGAAGCAGGTCGGCGGGCAGGCCGCCGAAAGCGGCCGCCAGGTGGCCCAGACGGCCAAGGAGGAGGCCCGTGGCGTCGCCTCCGAGGCGAAGAACCAGGCCCGTGACCTGGTAGGGGAGGCGCGCACCCAGCTGCGCGACCAGGCCTCGACTCAGCAGAACAACCTGGCCGGCTGGCTCCAGTCCATGTCCGAGGAGCTGCGGGGGATGGCCGACCGCAGTGGCGAGCCGGGCCAGGGCGTCGCCAGCTCGTTGGTGAACCAGGCGTCCAGCCGGTCCGGTGACATCGCGGACTGGCTGCAACGGCACGAGCCGGCGGACATCCTCGACGAGGTGTCGCGCTTCGCTCGTCGCCGGCCGGGCCTCTTCCTGGCGATCGCTGCCGCAGCCGGTCTCGTGGCGGGGCGGCTCGCGCGCGGCCTGGCGGCAGGGAACGACGACGAACAGGGTGCCAGCTACCGAGGCTACGAGTCGCCCGGGTACCAGTCGTCGCTCGGCTACGAGTCCTCGCGCGGCTACGAGTCGCCGTCGACCGCTGAGACGTGGTCCGCTCCTGCGGGGTCGACCTACGAGGGCGCCGGGAGCGCGGCGTACGACGCCGACTACCGGCCGGTGACGCAGGAGTCCGGCGTGGACGAGCTCACCGCTCCCTACCCGGAAGGTGGACGATGACCGCCACAGGCCCCCTGCATGAGACCACCTCTTTGGGCGTCGAACCCGAAGACCGGTCGATCGGCGAGCTGTTCAGCGCGATCAGCGCCGACCTCTCGACCCTCATCCGCCAGGAGCTGGCGCTCGCCAAGGCCGAGCTCCGGGAATCCGCAACGCGCGCCGGAGCTGGTGCCGGGCTGCTGGGCGGGGCCGGGTACGCGGCGGGGATGGTCCTGCTCTTCCTCTCCATCGCGGCGTGGTGGGGCATCGGACAGTGGACCGGGAACGCCTGGTCCGGCGTCATCGTGGCCGTCGTGTGGGCGATCGTCGCCGCCATCCTGTACGCCGTCGGCCGGGCCAAGCTCCGCGAGGTCGAGGGCGTGCCACAGACCACCGAGACCGCCAAGAAGATCCCCTCTGCACTCGCAGGAAACGAGGAAACCCGATGAGCATCACGAGCAACGACCCCGACGAGATCCGCCGTCAGATCGACGAGACCCGTGCCGACCTGAGCGCTAATGTCGACGCCCTCGGTGAGAGCGTGCGACCAGGAAACGTCGCCCGGCGACAGGTCGACAAGGTCAAGGGCGGCATCACCGACATCAAGGACAAGGTGATGGGCGAGGCGGACAGCGCCGGCTCGAGCTTGAGCGACTCGGTCGGGTCGGCCAAGGACGCCGTCGCCTCGACGCCTTCCATGGCGACCAGGAAGACCCGCGGCAACCCGTGGGCCGCCGGACTGATCGCCTTCGGCGCCGGCATGCTGCTCTCCTCCCTGCTTCCGGCGACCGAGGTCGAGAAGGAGGCGGCTGCGTCGATCAAGGAAAAGGCCGAGCCGCTGACCGAACAGGCGAAGGAAGCCGCAAAAGACCTCGCCCAGAGCGTGAAGGAGCCCGCGCAGGAGGCGGTCCAGCAAGTGCGCGACCGGGCCACGGACGCCGCCGACACGGTCAAGGACGAGGCGCGCCAGAACGCCTCCGACGTGGCCTCGTCGTCCAAGGATGCGGCGCAGCAGGTCCGAGAGCAGAACGCCTGAGCTCACCCGCTCCCCGATCGACTCGGGCTGGTGACGACGCGCTGTCGTCATCAGCCCGATGTCGTCCCACCCGGGACGTGCCGGTGACCCGGTCGAGCTGCACCCGAGTCGTTTGAGGCATGTCCAGCCGGGGGTAGGTCCTGCCCATGACCCGATTCGGCTACACCTTGATGACCGAGCAGAGCGGACCCAAGGACCTGGTGCGGTATGCGACGGCCGCCGAGGACGCCGGGGCCGACTTCCTGGTCTCGAGCGACCACTACTCGCCGTGGCTCTCCTCGCAGGGCCACGCTCCCTACGCCTGGGCGGTCCTCGGGGCTGTGGCCCAGGTGACCCACCGGGTCGCGCTGATGACCTACGTCACGTGCCCGACGATGCGATACCACCCGGCGGTCGTCGCGCAGAAGGCGGCGACCCTGCAGCTGCTGGCCGACGGGCGCTTCACGCTCGGGCTGGGTGCCGGCGAGAACCTCAACGAGCACGTAATCGGCGACGGTTGGCCCGGTGTCGACACGCGTCAGGCCATGTTGCGCGAGGCCATGGAGATCATTCGCGAGCTGCACACCGGCGAGCTGGTCACCTACCGCGGCGACCACTTCGACGTCGACTCGGCGCGGATCTGGGACTGCCCCGAAGGCGGCGTCCCGATCGCCGTGGCGGCTGGTGGCAGGAAGGCGGTCGAGGAGCTGGGACCGTTCGCGGACCATCTCATCGCCACCGAGCCCGAACCGAGATCGTCGAGGCCTGGAACGCCCTCGACGGTCGGTCGCCGATCGGCGACGGCGCGCGGGCCATCGGCCAGGTCCCCATCAGCTGGGACCCGGACAGCGTGGACGCCGCCGTCCAGCGGGCCCATGACCAGTTCCGCTGGTTCGGTGGCGGCTGGTCCGTGAACGCCGACCTTCCCACGACGGCGGGTTTCGCGGCCGCGTCGGCCTTCGTCCGGCCCGAGGACGTCGCATCGTCGATCCCCTGCGGGCCGGACCTCCAGGCGGTCGTCGACGCCGTGAAGCCGTTCTGGGAGGCCGGCTTCACGGACATCGCGCTCGTCCAGATCGGCGA
>DATLPT010000211.1:0-11336 GCA_035535635.1 Lapillicoccus sp.
GATGTTGTTGGGGCCGGCGAAGACCGAGTTCTTGGACGAGATGTAGACGATGTCGCCGCCGAGCTGCTGGTCGATGAGGACCTTGGCCGCGGCGCGGGACACGAGGAACGAGCCGCGGGCCATGACGTTGTGCTGCAGGTCCCAGTCGGCAGCGGTGGTCTCGAGCAGCGACTTGGACAGCGAGAGTCCGGCGTTGTTGACGACGAGGTCGAGCCCGCCAAAAGCCAGCACGGTCGCATCGACGGCGGCCTGGACCGCCGCCTCGTCGGACACGTCAGCGACGATGCCGACCGCGACGTCGCTCGACCCGATCTCGGCAGCAGCCGCCGCCGCCTTTTCCGCGTCCAGGTCGGCGACGACGACGCAGGCGCCTTCCGCGGCCAGCCGGTGGGCGATCGCCTTGCCGATCCCGGATGCTGCGCCGGTGACCAGCGCGATCCGGGTGGCCAGCGGCTTGGGCGCCGGCATCCGCTGCAGCTTGGCCTCCTCGAGCGCCCAGTACTCGATCCGGAACTTCTCGGCCTCGTCGATCGGCGTGTAGGTCGAGAGCCCCTCGGCGCCGCGCATCACGTTGATGGCGTTGACGTAGAACTCGCCGGCGACGCGCGCGGTCTGCTTGTCCTTGCCGTACGAGAACATTCCGACGCCGGGAACCAGGATGATCAGCGGGTCGGCGCCGCGGATGGCCGGCGAGTCGGCCGTCGCGTTCCGGTCGTAATACGCCTGGTAGTCGGCCCGGTATGCGTCGTGCAGCTCGGCCAGCCGGACCGTCGCCTCCTCGAGAGACGCGGTTGCCGGCAGGTCGAGCGCCAACGGCTTGACCTTGGTGCGGAGGAAGTGGTCGGGGCAGCTGGTGCCCAGCCCGGCCAGCCGCGGGTGCTCGGCACGGGCGAGGAAGTCGAGAACGACATCACTGTCGGTGTAGTGGCCGACCATCGGCCGGTCCTGCGAGGCGATCGCCCGCAGCGTGGGTGCGAGGGCAGCGGCCCGAGCCCGCCGCTGGTCCGGCGGCAGCGCCGCATACCCGTCGAGCACCGAGCCAAACGGTTCCGGCTTGGAGTGCTCAGCGATGTACGCCGCGGCGGTGTCGATGATGTGCAGCGAGTTGCGCTCGCACTCCTCGGACGTGTCGCCCCAGGCGGTGATGCCGTGGCCGCCGAGGATGCAGCCGATGGCCTGCGGGTTGGCCTCCTTGATCGCGGCGATGTCCAGCCCGAGCTGGAAACCGGGCCGCCGCCACTCCACCCACACCACGGTGTCGCCGAAGATCCGCTTGGTCAACGCCTTCCCGTCGGCGGCCGTCGCGAGTGCGATCCCCGAGTCCGGGTGCAAGTGGTCCACGTGAGCGGCGTCGACGAGGCCGTGCATCGCGGTGTCGATGGACGGGGCCGCGCCGCCCTTGCCGTGCAGGCAGTAGTCGAACGCCGATACCATCTCGTCCTCGCGGTCCAGCCCCGGGTAGACGTCGATCAGCGCCCGAAGCCGGTCCAGCCGCAGCACGGTCAGGCCCTTCTCGGTCAGTGTGCCGAGGTCACCCCCGGAGCCCTTGACCCATACCAGTTCCACGTCCTGCGCGGTCACGGGGTCCTGCTCCCGACCCTTCGCCGAGGTGTTCCCTCCGGCGTAGTTGGTGTTCTTGCGGTCGGCCCCGAGACGGTTCGACCGTGCAACCAGAGCACTCACCGCCTGGTTCGTCATCACGCGCCCCACCCTGCTTGCTCGCCACCCACACGTTCCTCCTCGATCTGCTGCTGGTAGCCGGAGGACAGGTATGCCTGGTACGGGTCCGTGGGCAGGCCCCGGCTCTCGCGCCAGGCGGCCAGGTCGGGTCGAACGTCGGTGTAGAAGGCGTCCATGAGCACCGCATTGGCGCCCAGGACGTCCTCGGCTTCCTGAGCTGCGGTGAGGGCGGCGCGGTCCGCGAGCAGCGCTCGGGCGGTCATCTCCTGCACGTTGAGGACCGAGCGGATCTGACCCGGGATCTTCGGCTCGACGTTGTGACACTGGTCGAGCATGAAGGCCACCCGGGCGTTCTCGTCCAGGCCGCCGCCGCGGACGACCTCGAACAAGATGCGGAAGAGCTGAAACGGGTCCGCCGCTCCGACGATGAGGTCGTCGTCGGCGTAGTTGCGGGAGTTGAAGTCGAAGGCGCCGAGCTTTCCGAGACGCAGCAACTGCATGACGATGAACTCGATGTTGGTGCCCGGCGCGTGGTGGCCGGTGTCCAGGCATACGACCGCTCGGTCTCCCAGGGCGGCGACCTGCGCGTAAGCCGTGCCCCAGTCCGGCACGTCGGTGTGGTAGAAGGCCGGCTCGAAGAACTTGTACTCGAGCACCAGCCGCTGGTCGTCGCCGAGCCGGTCGTAGATGGTGGCCAGGCTTTCGGCGAGCCGGTCCTGCCGATCACGCATGTCACCCTGGCCGGCGTAGTTGGTCCCGTCGGCGAGCCAGATCTTGAGGTCGCGGGAACCGGTGGCGGCCATGATCTCGAGGCACTCGAAGTGATGGTCGATCGCCTTGCGGCGCACGGCGGGATCCAGATGCGTGAGGCTGCCGAACTTGTAGACGTCGTCCTGGAAGGTGTTGCTGTTGACGGTCCCGAGGGACACGCCCAGGTCCTCGGCGTACCGGCCCAGCGCTGCGTAGTCGTCGACCTTGTCCCAAGGGATGTGCAGGGCCACGCGCGGCGCCAGGCCGGTGACGCTGTGGACCTGTGCGGCGTCCGCGATCTTCTCCTGCGGGGTGCGCGGCGTTCCCGGGGTCGTGAACACCTTGAACCGGGTACCGGAGTTGCCGAACGCCCACGACGGCAGCTCGATCTCCTGACGAGCGAGGATCTCCGATATGGAAGCGGGTAGGGCCATGTAGGTCTCCTTGGTCCGGCGCGGGCCAATGTTGAAACGTTACACACCGTAGCTTCAGGCACGCGATCTCGTCAACCCATGCGGGCCCATCCACCTTCGGGGTGGACCATCTTGACGCGTCACGGGAGTTGATTCGTTACAGTCGCGGCATGCCGCCGAGGTCCCGGGATCCGAGCATGAAGGACGTCGCCACCCTGGCCGGGGTGTCGCTAGGAACGGTCTCTAACGTCCTCAACTCGCCCCATCTCGTGGCCGACGCTACCCGCGAGCGTGTGGAGGAGGCCATCGCGCGCCTGGGATGGATGCGCAACGAGTCGGCTCGGCAGCTGCGCGCCGGGAAGAGCCACACAATCGGCATGGTCGTCATGGACATCGCCAACCCGTTCTTCGCGGACCTGTTCACCGGCGCCGAAGAATGCGTGCACGAGCACGGGTTCTCGGTCCAGCTCGGCAACAGCGCCAACACACCCGACCGGGAGGCCACACAGCTGAACCTCTTCGAGCAACACCGGGTCCGCGGTCTGTTGCTCGCTCCCATCGGCCCGGCTTCGGCCCCCATCGAGCGGCTTCGTCGTCGCGGCATTCCCACCGTCCTCGTCGACCGGATCAGCTCCGACTTGGACTGCTGCTCAGTCGCCGTCGACGACGTCGAGGGCGGTCGACTCGCGGTCCAGCACCTTCTCGACATGCGGCATCGACGGCTGGCGGTCGTCGGCGGTCCGGCAGACCTGCAGCAGGTTCGTGATCGCCGGCTCGGCGCCCAGACGGCCCTCTCCGAGGCGGCCGATGCCGCATCCAGGTCCTTACTCGTCCTCTCCACGCCACGCCTCGACGCGGCCAGCGGCACGGCCGCGGCCGAAGAGATCGCGGCACTGAGCGACGCCGATCGCCCCACCGCGGTGTTTGCCGTGAACGACCTGCTGGCGATCGGCCTGCTGCAGGGCTTCGTGACAAACGGGATCCGGGTGCCCGCCGACATGGCGTTGATCGGCTACGACGACATCGCCTTCGCCCAGTCTGCGGCGGTGCCGTTGTCCTCGGTTCGGCAGCCCCGGCACGCGCTCGGGCGCCGGGCCGCCGAGCTGCTCTTCGCCGAGATCAACGACGCCGACGCGGGACGTCCGCATACCCACCAGCAGCAGCGGTTCACCCCCGAGCTCGTCATCCGCCGCTCCACGGCATTGCAGCTCGTCTCCTAGGCCCTGTCCTCCCTTGGGCCCGCAAGGATGGCCGATGGTGTTATGAGCCGGACTCGCTCTCCAGCGCGGCGAGCTGGTCCTCGAGATGGAAGACCTCCTCCAGCTGCAAACCCGGGCAGGTAGAGGTCGGTCGCGACAGGGGCAACGGCGGCCAGGGAGGCCAGCACGACGAGCAGACGCCACCGAATCACCACGAGAGTCAACCAGCCGGCCGGGGCGGGCGGAACGAGCCGGTTCGGATGCAGCAATCAGTCATGGCAATGGCTCAGCCCTTGTCTGGCTCCCCGCTGATGCGGCTCACTGGGGCCATGACGTGGGAGGACGGGAACCCGTACGTGGACCGGCTGGCCGAGGGCGTGTATGCGTACGTGCAGCCCGACGGCGGCTGGATGGTCAACAACTGCGGGGTGGTCGTCGACGGCACGGGCACCGCGGTCATGGTCGACACCACGTCGACCGAGCGGCGCAACCGCGCGGTCCTGGCGGAGGTGGCGAAGGTCAGCCAGGGCGCACCCAAGGCGGTCGTGAACACCCACCACCACCCGGACCACACCTACGGCAACGGGTTCCTGCCGTCAGAGACCGTCGTGATCGGGCACGAGAAGTGTCGCGACGAGGTGCTCGCCGCCGGGCTCGAAGCCACCAGGGTCATCACGGCGCCCGACTACGGCAACCTCACCGTCCGGCCGCCTGAGCTCACCTTCCCGGACCGGATGACGTTGCACCTCAACGAGTTTCCGGTCGAGCTGCACCACATGGGACGCGCGCACACCAGCAACGATGTCGCCGTCTGGTTGCCGGAGCAGAAGGTCCTGTATGCCGGCGACCTCGCCTTCGCGGGCGGCCAGCCGTTCCTCCTCGAGGGCTCGGTGGCCGGCTTCACGGCCGCCATCGCGCGGATGCGGGACTTCGCTCCCGAAGTGCTCGCCCCGGGGCACGGACCGGTCTGCCGAGGCGACGAGGTCGGCAGGCTTCTGGACACGCTGGACGCCTACGTCGCGTTCGTGGCCGACGTCGCCCGGGAGTCCTACGCCGCCGGCTTGACGCCGCTCGAGGCCGCCCAGAAGAACCGGGAGAACCCGTACAGCGGGTGGGCGGAGACGGAACGGTTCGTTGGGAACCTGCACCGGGCGTACTCCGAGCTGGCCGGCAACCCCGTGGACCAGCGGCTCAGCGTTCCGGCGGTGTGGCCGGACATGATCGCCTTCCACGGCGGCCCGATCCCCTGCCGCGCCTGAGGCCTACACGGCCCACCGCGGGTCTTGGGTGAACGAGACGGTCAGCGACCGCTCGTAGCCCAGTCCCGCGAGTCGGTCGTGCAGGTCGCCGCGCACGCCGTCACAGTCCTCGACGGTGCGGACCGGCGACGGCTCGCCCACGACGAACGCGACCTCGACGTCCACCCGGCCACCGACCTTGGCGGCCCGGAGCACCGCGTCGTCGAACGCATACTGGCGACGAATCTCGTCCACGACGGCGTGCAGTGAGTCGAGTACGGACGCCGGCGGTGACATGGACAGCAGCTCACGCATCCCGCCGACCACCAGCTGGACCGGGATCTTGAGGAAGATCACCGACCCGAGGACGACCATCGCCGGGTCGACGTAGGCGGCGAGATCGGCGCGGTCGGCGCGCACCAACCCGAACGCCACGACGAAACCGACCAGCACCAGAGCTGACAGCAGCGCATCGCCCAGCCACTCGGCCGCCTCGGCCTTGACCAGGTCGGAACCGGCGCCACGCCGCAGGATCCCTCCGACCAGAACGCTGACGACGGTCGCCAAAGCCGCGTACGCGATGGCCCAGCCGATCTCGACCTCACGACCGCCGCCCAGGATGTCGGCGACCCCTTGCACCGCCGCATAAGCGCAGAGCACGCCCAGGAGGCCCGCTTTGACGACGACGACTACTGGCTCCGCGGCCTCACGCCCCCAGGGAAACCGCTGGTCCGCACCTCGGCGCGCGAACCGCAGCGCCAGCACGGCGAGGACCGAAAGACCAACGGCGGCAAACGAATACAGGCCGTCGAAGACGATCATGCTCGAGCCGACCAGGATTCCCCAGACGCTCGAGACGACGGCGAACCCGGCCGACACCCATACCGACAGAAGCAGCAGACGCTGGTCGCGCACGGCTCAGTGTCGCGCACGACCAGCGTCGGCCAGCGTGGTCAGGCGGGCACCGGCGGCGCCGCGGTGTGGAGGCGGTCGTCGCGCCGCACTCGATGAACTCGCGACCCCAGGGCGGCGAGCAGCAGACCAAGAACGACCCAACCGGCGAGGATTCCGAGCGAACGAGCGCCGCCCGCCCCGTCGAAGAAGCTGACCGACCGCAGCAGCGTCCCCGCCGCTCCAGGCGGGAGCCACTGGCCGAGCGTCGACCAGCCGCTGGGCAGCATCTCGGGCGCGCTGGTCATCCCGGAGAACGGGTTGCCGATCAGCATGAGTACCGCGGCACCGACTCCGAGCCCGACGAAGCCGAACAGGGCCTCGAGTCCGACGAGGGTGAGTCCGACGGCCGCGATGCCGAGCGCGATGACCCCGGCCTCGGCCCACCATCCGCCGTCGAGCACGCCGAGCCAGCTGTGGGCGATGCCCGTCAGCGCCAGACCGGCGAAGACGGCCGTCAGAAAGACCCCGAGGACGCGGCGACCGACACCGGAGATCGCGGTCGTGAGCGCACCACCGACGAGAAGACCGCCGAGGACGAGCGGGAGGGCCAGCGCGGCCAGGCCGACCCCGCGTGGGTCGGTCGCCGGCAGTGGAACGACGTCGACGACACGAACCGCCGGTGCCGCGGCGCCGCCTTGGCGCGCCTCCAACGTCGTCGCGAGCTGAGTCAGCAGCTGCGCGACAACGGGTGAGGCAGCCGAGGCGGTGAGGACCGACGGGGTCTGGCCGAGGACGACCGCCCCGTATGCGTCGCGGCGCTCGATCGCGGCACGCGCCGCCGCCTCGTCGGGCACAACCGTGACGGCGAAGCCGCCGGGTGCGGCCTTGTCCAGTGCGGCGCCGATCTGCGCGGTGGCTTCGGCCGGACCGGCGACGACGATCGGAAGGGACCGGGGCGCCAGCTGCGTCGCCGGCCACGCGAAGGCGACGACGAGCAGGCACAGCACGGCGGTCAGGCCGAGAGCGACCGCGAGGACCTTTCCTCGGCCGGCGTGGGCAGGCCTGTGGGGGTTGGACGTGCCGGTGGTTTGGGCGGCGCGGGCAGTGGCAGACATCTAGGGCTCCCAGCAAGAGAATGATCGTTCGTTTTGTACGGACCAGCATGTCCCCCGAACGGTCACTTGTCAAGAACGAACCTTCGTCTTGCTACGCTAGCCGTATGCCCAAAGTGACCGACGCCCATCTTGCCGCCCGCCGCGAGCAGATTCTGCTCGCCGCGATGGCCCGGTTCGCCGAGGGCGGTTTCCACTCCACGGGCATGGCCGAGGTCATCGCCGCTACGGGTCTCTCGGCCGGAGCCGTCTACCGGTACTTCCCCAGCAAGGAGGCGCTGATCCGGGCGATCGTCGAGGAGCGGGTGCTCGCCAACGCCAAAGACGTCTTCGAAGCCATCCTGGCGCAGGGCGTGGACGATCCTGTCGATGCGGTCGCCGCCGCCCTGGAGATCGTCGACCGGGCGAGCGCCCAGGGCGAGATCGACATCACCAAGGTCGCCGTCCAAGCCTGGGGAGAGGCACTGCGCAACCCCGACATCCTCGACGTCGCTCAAAACGCGTATGCGACGATGCGCGGCTATCTCGCCGAGGTCACCCGCCGGGCCCAGGAGCACGGCCGGGTGCCGTCCGAGACGGACCCCGACGAGGTGGCCAAGACGCTGCTGTCGCTCGTCATGGGGTACGTGATCCAGCGGCACATCATGGGCGACGTGGACCGCGCGCACTACACCGCCGCGCTCAGGGCGCTGACCAGCGAGCGCGCCCCAGCCGCCGCGGTGACGTGACGCCGCGACCGCTCAGGGACGAAATACCTCGACCGCGGTGATCCCCCGCAGACCGAACCAGGTCCGGCCCTCGGCGTGCACCACGGTGGCGAGCACCGCGTCGCAGCCGGCGCACCGGACCACGCTTCCGGCATCCGAGACGTAGACCATGGCCGTCGCCAGCTCGGCGACCGCTCCACAGTTCGCGCAGCGGGCGGTCGCCGTCGTCACGTCGAATGTGAACAGCTCGGCGAACGCACCGGCGAGCATGTTGCCGTCGAGGTGGGTCATCACGTGCCTCCGAATCGTTCGGTACGAATGGACGCCGGCCGGTGCCCCAGATCGACGAGCCACTTAGCGACCGCCTCGACGAATGCCGTTGGGCCGCAGACGAATACCCGTGGTTCGTCGGCCACCGCGACCACGCGGGCTTCGACACCGGTAAGCGTCAGCCGCCCCGGCGGGTCCGGCCAGCCCGTGGGGGTCTCTCGCGTGTAGACGAGGTCCAGCTGCATGGCGCCCTTCTCCGCGGCTGCGGCCAGCTCGTCGGGGAAGAACACGTCAGCCGGGGTTCGCACGGAGTACAGCAGCCGGAACGGCGTCGCGTCGCCCGCGCCGACGTGGGACCGCACCATCGCCAGTAGCGGCACGACTCCGGAGCCGCCGGCGACCAGCTGGACCGGAGGCATACCGGCCGCCTCCACATCAGCGGGGGGTCGCCACACGAAGAACGCCCCCAGCGGCCCGTGCAGCTCCACCGCGTCGCCGACCCGCAGGTCGTGGACGAGGAACGGCGACACCTCGCCGTCCGGGACCTCCGCCACGACCAGCTCGACCGACGTCGCAGGCCCCGAGGAGGCGAGCGAGTAGGACCGGGTCGCCTGGTACCCGTCCGGGGCGGTCAGCCGGACGTCGAGGTGCTGTCCGGCGTCGTTGCCCGGCCAGGTCGGCACGTCGAGGACCACTCGCCGCGCGGTGGGCGTCTCCATCGAGGTCGCCGTGACCGTGCCGACGTGCCACGCGGCGTGGGTCGCCGCGCGTCGCACGATCACCAGTACCGCTCCTCCCGCCACGGGTCGCCGTGCAGGTGGTAGCCGGACTGCTCCCAGAAGCCGGGTTCGTCGTCCGGCATCATGACCAGCCCTCGAACCCACTTCGCGCTCTTCCAGAAGTACAGGTGCGGGACGAGCAGTCGGGCCGGGCCGCCGTGCTCGGGCCGGAGCGGCTCGCCCTCGGCCTCGACGGCGACCCAGGCCTGCCCGTCGAGCAGCTCGTCGAGCGGGACGTTCGTCGTGTACCCGCCGTAGCTGTGGGCCATGACGAAGTCCTGCGTCGTCTCGACGTCGGCGAAGAGGCGGTCGAGCGAGACGCCCCGCCACGGCATCGCCAGCTTGGACCAGTGCGTGACGCAGTGGATGTCGACTTCGATGTCCTGCAGTCCGAGCGCGAGGAACTCGTCCCAGGTCCACCGGTGGACGGTGCCGTCCTCGGTGGCGATCGTGAAGGTCCAGTCCGACGTGCGGACGCCCGGAGTCGGACCGGCCGACAGCACCGGCCAGTCCTCGACGAGCGTTTGACCCGGCGGCAGCCGCGGGTCGCGGTCCCGTGACCGACCGGTGAAGCCTCTGGTGACGAAGGACAACGCGGCCTCCTCCCTGCCCGCGAGCGTAACGACGCGGGCGACGACCGACTAGACCGGCAGCCAGGAGGGCAGCTCCACCCCGAGCAGGTCGAGGGCGAGCAGCAGGGCGAAGAACAGACAGATGCCCCCGCCGATGCGACGAATCACGGCCAGCCGCAACCGTTTCAGCAGCGCGCGACCGATCAGCGCGCCTAGTGCCGACACGATGGCCAGGGCCAGGAAGGCGCCGATGCCGACGCTCACCGGCTCGCCGCGGCGCGCAACAAACCCCGCGGTCGCCAGCTGGCTAAGGTCACCCCACTCGGCGAGGAAGAGGATGACGAAGCTGGTCGTGACGGCGTGCCAGCCGGGCGCGTCGACCGCGGCCTTGGCCGCGAACTCCTCCTCGGTCTCGGCCTCCTCCGCGTCGGCCTGGCTCGCGCCGCGGATCAAGAGGATGCCGGCGACGAGGAACAGCACCGCGACGAGGATGTGCACCGGCGTCTCGGGCAGCCGGCTGATCAGCCCGCCGAAGACCACCGCCACGACGGTCTGCACGAGGAACGCCGCGGTGACCCCGATCCAGACCAGCAGCGGCCGGTACCGAGTGGCAAGGACCAGCGTCGCGATGAACGTCTTGTCGGGGAGCTCGACCAGGAAGATCGTCAAAAAGACGGTGGCGGCAAGGGCGAGGTCCATGTCGCGCCCAGCGTAGGCGGCGACTCGCATACGCGAAGATGCCGGGTATGCCTGCTGACACGGCGACGGAGCCGCACTTCCCGTATGCGTCGCTCGAGGACGTGCCCGAGGACGTCCGGGAGGCGATCCTCGAGGTCCAGGAGAAGGCCGGCTTCGTGCCGAACGTCTATCTCCTGCTGGCCCGCCGGCCGGCGGAGTTCCGGGCGTTCTTCGCGTACCACGACGCGGTCATGGGCGACCGGGAAGGCTCGTCCCTCACCAAGGCGGACCGGGAGATGATCGTGACCAGCATCTCCGGAGCGAACCGGTGCACGTACTGCGTCGTCGCCCACGGAGCGCTGCTTCGGATCTACGCCCAGCACCCGCTACTCGCCGACCAGGTCGCCACGAACTACCGCACCGCGGACATCACGTCGCGGGAGCGGGCGATGCTCCACTTCGCGCACGAGGTCAACGCCCGCAGCCACGAGGTGACCGAGGCGGACATCGCGGAGCTGGCCGAGCACGGGTTCGACCCCGAGGACGCCTGGGACATCGCTGCGGTCACGGCCCTGTTCGGGCTGAGCAACCGGATGGCCAGTGTGACCGGCCTCATGCCCAACCCGGAGTTCTATCTGATGGGTCGGGTTCCACGCCAACAGACGTGACCACGAGCAAACCGGGCGAACCGACATGAGCACTTCGGCGGCAGACGTCGGCGTGTGCCCGATCTTCGCCTATCCTTGACCGCTGGAACCAGCCGCGGGGGGAAGCGCGACAAGGATCCGAGCATTCTCATGGACACTCAGCGATGAGCTTCGACGGCGACTCCCAGGAGGCGCGTCGCAACACGACCATCGCCATCAGCGTGGCGGTCGCCGCGGTGACGATGGTGGCGCTGCTCTACTGGCTCTTCAGCAGCCTGACCGGCCCGGCCCTGGCGGTGGCGCCGGCGGCGGTCACGTCGACGGCCACGCCACCGGGGACACCGGTCCCCACGCAGAGCGAGACGGCGACCCCCCCGCCGCCCACCATCGCATCGTG
>DATLPT010000212.1:0-3836 GCA_035535635.1 Lapillicoccus sp.
ACTCTCCCTTGGCTGCCGCCCGGGAGTCGTTGCGGTAGAAGCCGGAACCCTTGAAGGTCACGCCGATCGACGTGTACACCTTCCGCAGCCGCCCACCGCACTCCGGGCACTCGGTCAGCGCGGCGTCGGTGAACTTCTGGACCGCGTCGAACGCGTGACCGCACGCGGTGCAGGCATACGCATACGTCGGCACGGGTGATCTCCTCGAGGTCGGGTGGCCCACCATCGGGCCGGGCGGATTCTACGAGAGCAACACCCCGCGGCCCGAATCGCTTCCCGCGACGGGCCTACGCCCAACCGGCCAGCCGGCCGCCCTCGTCGACCGCGCGCAGCCGCTCCTCCGCCTTCCGGCGCACCTCGGCGGTGCTCACGACGAGCATCTGGTCCCCGTGCCGGAGCACGGTCTGGCCATGCGGGACGAACCCCTTCCCGTCCCGCACGACCAGGGTCACGTTGGCGCCGACCGGCAGCCGGAGCTCGAAGATCTCCACCCCGTGGAGACGCGACTTTTCGCCGATCGTCACCTGGATGACCTCGGCGCCCATGGTCTCTAAAGGCGTCGTCTCGACGTCCAGCTCCACCTGCTGGACCGACTCGGCCAACCCGAGCCGGCGGGCCACCCACGGAAGCGTCGGACCCTGGACCAGCGTGAAGATGATGACGAGCACGAAGACGAGGTTGAAGATCTGATCTGCGCCGGTCGTACCCACCGTCGCAGGGACCGTCGCGAGGACGACCGGGACCGCCCCCCGCAGGCCGGCCCACGACAAGAAGACTTGGTCCCGCCACCCGATCCGGAACGGGGTCAGCGACGCGAGCACCGACAGCGGGCGCGCCACGAGAACGAGCACCAGGCCGACGACGACAGCCGGAGCGACCTGGCCGCCGAGCTCGGAGGGGGACGCCAGCAGCCCGAGGAGGACGAACAGCCCGATCTGCGCGATCGAGCCGAGTGCCGACGAGAAGCTGTGGACGGCGGCCCGGTGCGGCAGGCCCAGGTTCCCGAGCATCAAGGCGGAGACGTATGCGGCGATGAACCCGGAGGTATGCACCGTCGCGGCCACCGCATACGCGAGGACGGCCAGACTCACCACGCCGATGGAAAAGAGCGCGGACGAGGCCCCGGCGACCCGCCGAAGCAGGCGACCGCCGAGCCAGCCCACCGCCAGCCCGATGGCCGTGCCGCCGACGAGCTCGACGACGGCCAACATCAGCAGGTACCACCACGGATCGTGCGGGGCGGTCGGCACCGACTCCGTCGCCAGCGCCACGACGAGGATGACCGCCGGCGCGTCGTTGAATCCCGACTCCGCCTCCAGCATGCCGCCGAGCCGGCGCGGCAGCGGGACGGTCCGCAGCACCGAGAACACCGCCGCGGCATCGGTCGAGCTGAGGATGGCACCGATGAGCAGCGCCACCGTCCAGTCCATCCGGAGGATGTAGTGCGCCGCCACGGCGACGACGACCACCGAGACGAAGACTCCGACGGTCGCGAGGACCGCAGCGGGTGCCACCGACCGGCGGATGCTCGTCCATCGCGTGGTCAGGCCGCCCTCGGCCAGGATGAGCACAAGCGCGGCATACCCCAGGACTTGGGTGAGCTCCTCGGAGTCGAACCGGATTCCGAGTCCCGACTCGCCGAGGAGCAGACCCAGCGCCAGGAAGATCAGCAACGCCGGAAGGCCGGAGCGGACGGAAATCCGGACCGCGGCGACGGCGACGAGGAGAACGGCCGACCCGATCAGCAGCGACCAGGTGAGGTCGTCGATGAGGAACTCGGTCGGGAGGGGGGCCAGCCGGGTCACCTCGCCTGCCCTCCTCAAGGGTCTCCCTGCCCGGTCCGCGCATGCTCCCATCGACCGTCTCGATCCCCTACCGGTGGCCGAGCGGGGTCCGGCCTGCCTCGTGGCGGTGTGTGGGTGTCCTAGTCTCGCAGGGTGGCGCGTGCGAAGGTGGCCCGACGGGTCGGGCTGGGCGTGCTCATCCTCCTCGTACTCCTCGTCGTGGCGCTCGCCGTCGTCCTGACCGGCGTCGTCCGCCAGTCCTGGCCGCAGACGAGCGGGGAGATGCGGCTCAACGGGCTGGGCGGCCGGGTCGAGGTGATCCGGGACGCCCGCGGCGTCCCCCACATCTACGCCGACTCCACCGACGACCTGTTCCGCGCGCAGGGCTTCGTCGCCGCGCAGGACCGCTTCTTCGAGATGGACTTCCGGCGGCACGTGACCGCCGGGCGGCTCTCCGAGATGGTCGGCTCGGCCGGGCTGTCGACGGACAAGGTGGTCCGGACCATGGGCTGGCGGTCGGTCGCCCAGAAGGAGCTCGGTCTGATCTCGCCGGCCACCCGGCAGTACCTCGACGCCTACGCCGACGGCGTGAACGACTACATCTCACGCGCGGACAGCCCGAGCGACATGGGGCTGGAGTACGTGGTCCTCGGCCAGCAGTTCCCGGGTTACACCGTCGAGCGGTGGTCGGCCGTCGACTCCCTCGCCTGGCTCACGGCGATGGGCTGGGACCTCATCAGCAACTACGGCGACGAGCTGACCCGCGCCCGCCTCGGCACCACCATGGCCCCGGACCGGCTCGCGGTGCTCTTCCCCGACTACTCGGTCGCCGGCCACCCGCCGATCCTCGGGTCCGACGAGTGGGCACCCGGATCGGTGCCGGCGGCCAGTGCGATCCGGCCGTCCCTGACCGACCACGCGGCGCCGGCGCCGTCACCGGTTCCGCTGACCTCGGTGACGGCGGCCGTCTTCGAGAGTGCACAGTCGGCGCTCGACGCGGTCCCCGCGCTGCTCGGCCGCGGTGACGGGATCGGGTCCAACTCCTGGGTCGTGGCCGGCTCCAAGACGACCACCGGGAAGCCGTTGCTCGCCAACGACCCACACCTCGACACCTCGATCCCCGGCATCTGGTACCAGAGCGGGCTGCACTGCCGCACCGTGTCGGCTGCCTGCCCGTTCGACGTGGCGGGGTTCACCTTCGCGGGTATGCCCGGCGTCATCATCGGCCACAACCAGTCCATCGCCTGGGGCCTGACCAACCTCGCCCCCGACGTCTCAGACTTCTATCTCGAGAAGGTCACCGATCAGACGTACCTCCGGGACGGGCAGCAGCTACCGCTCGATACGTCCACCGAGACGATCAAGGTCGCCGGCGGCAACGACGTGCAGCTGACGATCCGTCGCACGGTGCACGGACCGATCCTGTCGGACGTCATCGACTCCGTCGGCCGGGTCGGGCGGAACGCCCTCGTCCGCCTGGTACCGCAGCAGGACACGTATGCCGTCTCGCTCGCCTGGACCGGGCTGGTCCCCAACACGACCGCGGACGCGATCTTCGGGATGAACGCCGCCACCAACTTCACCGAGTTCCGGGCCGCCGCCGCCAAGTTCGCGGTCCCCTCACAGAACCTCGTGTATGCGGACACCGCCGGTCACATCGGGTACCAGGCTCCCGGCCTGGTCCCGCTCCGGCCGACGTCGGTGCCCAACACGCCGCCCGGCTACTGGCCGGCGCCCGGCTGGGACAGCCAGTACGACTGGAAGGGCTACGTGCCCTTCGAGCAGATGCCGTGGACCTACGACCCACCGGAAGGCTTCGTCGTCACGGCGAACAACCAGGTGACCTCGGCAACGGGGACGCAGGTGCCCTTCTTGACCTCCGACTGGGACTTCGGCTGGCGCAGCGCGCGGATCGAGACGCTGCTCAAGCAGACCGACGGCCAGAGCGCCAAGATCTCGCCGCAGCGGATGGGCGAGATCCAGAACGACACCTACAACGGGTTCGCGCCGACGCTGGTGCAGGCGCTGCTCCAGATCGACCTGTCCGGCGAC
>DATLPT010000213.1:0-17824 GCA_035535635.1 Lapillicoccus sp.
ACTCGTTGGCCCCGTGGGCGCGGCCGTCGGGGTCCTCGACTCCCGTCACGAGGATCGCCGCGTCGGGGAAGACGTCGGCGAACCGGGCCACGAAGGGGATCGACCCCCCGGAGCCGATGTCGACGGGCTGAACACCCCACGCGTCGGCGAAGGCGGCCCGCGCCTGGTCGTAGACGGGCCCGTGGGCGTGGGCGTCGAAACCGGGGCCCTCGTCGTCGAGGAGCACCTCCATCCACGCGCCCCAGGGCAGGTGCTTCTCGAGGTGCGCCTTGAGGAGGTTGTATGCGACCTCGGTGTCCTCGTCGGGGGCAATCCGCATCGACAGCTTGGCCGACGCGGCCGGGACGAGGGTGTTCGACGCCGTCTCGACGGTCGGGGCGTTCAATCCGATCGTCGTCAGGGCCGGCTTGTTCCAGAGCCGGGTGAGGATCGTCCCGGAACCGATCGTCTCGACGCCGTCGAGCAGGCCGGACTCGAGGCGGAGGCGCTCCTCGGAGTAGTCGAGGTCGGACGCCTCAGCCGACCGGAGACCCTCGACGGCGACATCTCCCACACTGTCGTGGAGCGTCGCGAGCAGCCGGATCAACGTGGTGATCGCGTCGGGTACCGCCCCGCCGAACATCCCCGAGTGGACGCCGTGGTCCAGGGTCCGGACCGTCACGACGACGCGGATCGTGCCGCGGAGCGTCACGGTGAGCGCGGGTTCGCCGAGATCCCAGTTGCCGCCGTCGGCGAGGACGATCGCGTCGGCGCGCAGCTTCTCGCTGTGCCGCTCGAGGATGGTCAGCAGCGAGTCGCTGCCGATCTCCTCCTCACCCTCGACGAACACCGTCACCCCGACCGGCGGGCCGTCCGGGAACGCCCGCAGGGCCGCGACGTGGGCCATGACGCCGGCCTTGTCGTCGGCGGCGCCGCGACCGTAGAGGCGGCCGTTCCGCTCGGTCGGCTCGAACGCCGGCGAGTCCCACTGCGCCGGGTCGCCGGGCGGCTGGACGTCGTGGTGGGCATAGAGCGTGACGGTCGGGGCGCCGGGCGGGCCGTCGCGGTGGCCGATCACCGCGGGGCGGCCGCCCTCGCGGACGATCTCGACCTCCAGTCCCTCGGCCCGGAGCAGCTGGGCGACCGAGTTCGCGCTGTCCTCGACGTGCAGCTGGTCGAAGGAGTCGAGCGAGATGCTCGGGATTCGCACGAGCGCCTCGAGGTCGTCTCGTACGCCGGGCATCAGTGCCGTCACCCGCCTTTTGATCCCGTCGACCTGGTCGGGGGCGAGGACGTCAGCCACGGCCGTCGACTCTAGCGGCCGGTCGGGTGGCTCGAGGCGCCCGCTGGACGGCATACCCTTGGCGGGTGCAGCTGAGCGTTCCGTGGGGCAAGAAGAAGGTCGAGGACGAGCCGGTCGTCGAGACGCACGAGCGGCCCGGCGCCAAGAACCGGCCTACGCCCAAGCGGCGCCAGCAGGAGGCGGCCCGCAAGCAGCCCCTGGTCGTCACCGACCGGAAGTCGGCCCGTGACCGGGACAAGCAGAAGCGGCGCGAGGCCCTGGCTCGACAGCGCCAGGCCATGGTCACCGGCGACGACACGCACCTACCCCCGCGCGACAAGGGACCGGAGCGGCGGTTCATCCGCGACTACGTCGACGCCCGGTGGAGCATCGGCGAGATCGTCCTGCCGATCATGGTCATCGTGCTCGCGCTGTCGTTCCTGCGCACCAGCTGGGCGCTGATGACGGTGTTCGTGCTCACCTACGGACTCATCGCGGTCGCGGTCATCGACGCGATCCTCATGTGGCGGCGGATCAAGGGCCGGTTGGCCGCCAAGTTCGGCGCCGACAAGGTCCCGTCGGGAGCCATGATGTATGCGGTGATGCGGGCCTTCCAGCTCCGCCCCACGCGGATGCCCAAGCCGCAGGTGAAGCGGGGCGACTACCCCTCGTAGTCGTCACCGGCAGCCCGTTCAGGTGAGGTCGGCGAACGCTTTCGGCGTGCGGGTCACGGCGTACGTCGCGAAGTAGAGCTTCTCGAGCGACCCGTCGGAGCCGCGGACCAGCTCGAGCCGCTCGCCCCGCTCTCGGCCGGCAATGGCTCGGAACGTCGACTCGCTCTCTCGAGCGAACCGCGTCTCGTCCAGCGGCGTGCCCGCCGCGACCCGCATCCACAGCTCGCCCTCGCGGACCTCGAGGACCAGCTCCTCGCCCTCGCTCCACCACGCGCCGAGCAGCTCGTCGAGGTCGGGTTGCGGTCGTTCGGGCACCCAGGCGGGCAGCACTCGCGGCAGTGCGTCGAGGGCCGCGTCGAGCAGCCGGGTGGCCAGCGGGCCGGCCTCGCCCCCGGCGGTCTTCGTGGCGACGACGAACACGCCGACGCCGCCCGTTCGGCTCACCCGCAGCGCTGAGAGGAATCCCGGCATCGCCCCCCGGTGGCCGACGTATACCCGATCACCGCTGCGGACCAGCTCGTAGCCGAGTCCGTAACCGGCCCTCCAGCCGTCCACGTCGATCATGACCAGCGGACGGCACATCTCGTCCAGGGTCTCGCGTCGCAGCACCGCAGGGTCGGGCTGGGCGAGGAAGGCGGCGTACCTCGCCATGTCGGCCACGGACGACCACAGGCCACCGAGCGGCGCGGTGGCACGCAGCTCCAGCTGGGCCTCTCGGGTGGCCGTGCCGGCGAAGGGGTGCACCTGGTACCCGTATGCGTGATCGTCCCGTGGCGTGAGCCCGGTGCGGTTCATGCCGAGCGGCGTCAGGATCCGCTCGCGGAGTGCCTCCTCCCACGGCCGGCCGGCGAGCCGCTCGACGACGTGGCCGAGGAGGGCGAAGGCCAGGTTCGAGTAATGGAACGCCAGATGGGGCGGCAGGACCTGTTCGGCGTCCTCGAGCTCCTCGACGAGGCGCGTGACGTCGGGGGCGTCGAGGGTCTCCCAGATGCGCCCGACCGGTTCGCGCTGGAGTCCCGAGGTGTGGCTCAACAGTCGACGGACGGTGAGGTTCGCGTGCCGCGACTCCGGCAGCCATCTCCCGAGCGGGTCCTCCAGGTCGAGACGGCCCTGGTCGCGCTCCTGCATGACCAGCAGCGCGGTGAACGTCTTGGTGATCGACCCGACCATCACCTGCGTCTCGTCGGTCGCCGCTACGGGCGGGTCTAGCCGCGCCGAGCCGACGTGCCTCGACCACGTGAGCTCGCCGTCCCGGGTGACGCCCACGGAGAGGCCGGGTGCGCGCCAGCGGCGCTGGGCATCGGCGACCTCGGCCGAGAGCGAGGCGGCGAGGGTCTCCGGAAGGGGCATGTCGTCGGAGGCTAGTCGGGGCGGCCGGGGCGCTCACGTCCCGAGGTCAGACCGACCGGCCTCGCCAGCGCAGGGTGCCGTCCGCGGCATTCGTCATCGGCCGGCAGCCGAACCGTTCCCGTCGACGTCGGCCACCCTCGACCGCGAGCCGCGTGCCCGTCGCATACCCGTGTCGTCGGCCACCGCCGATCCGGCGCTTCGGCCAGCCGGTCGGCGAATGGCCCTCGAGGCCACACCGGGTCATGCGACGACCTGCTCGTCCTGCGGCGCATCCTCTCCCTCGAGCGCCGGTGCGTGGCCCTGGCCGGCCGACTCGCGACCCGGGACGAAGAACGCCAGCACGAGCACCCCCACGCCCGTGACCGCCGCGAACACCATGCCGAGCTGGATGCCGCCGCTCAGGGCTGAGACCGGGTCGGCGCCGGACGCGGTCAGGGTGGCCGAGCGCACCGACAGGACGGTCACGACGACGGCGGTACCGATGGCCGCGGCCACCTGCTGCAGCGTGCCGAGGACGGCGCTCCCGTGCGAGTAGAGGTTCGGCGGCAGCGCGCCGAGACCGGTCGTGAACACCGGCGTGAAGATCATGGCCAGCGCGACGCTCATCAGCACGTGCAGCGTGAGCAGCCACCAGGCCGGCGTCGCGGTGCCGATCGTCGCCAACCCGGCGAGGACGCCGAGCAGCAAGGCAGCGCCCGGCACGACCAGGACGCGGGCTCCGTACTGGTCGAACAGCGCACCCACCCGGGGACCGAGCAACCCCATGACCAGACCGCCCGGCATGAGCAACAGACCGGTGGTGAGCGGGCTCAGGCCGGACACGCTCTGGAGGAACAGCGGCAGCGTGATCATGACGCCCATGAGCGCCATGAACGACAGGCACATCAGCGCCAGCGACACCGCGAAGGGCCGGACGTTGAGGGTCCGGAGGTCGAGCAGCGGCGTGTCGGTGCGCTGCAGCCACAGCTGACGCCCCACGAACACCGCCACGAGCAGCGCGCCGACGACCAGCGTCGGAATGGCCGGCAGTCCGCCGGCCACCTCGGGGTCGACGCCGATCTGGCTCAGGCCGTAGACGAAGGTGCCGAAGCCCAAGGCGGCCAGGACGACACTGGACCAGTCGATGCTGCCGTTCTGAGGCTCACCGACGTTGGTCAGCGCGCGCAGGCCGACGAGGAGCATGCCGACGGCGATCGGCACGACCACGGCGAAGATCCAGCGCCACGACCCGAGCTGGAGCAGGACGCCGGAGACGGCGGGACCGAGGGCCGGCGCGACGGCCATCGTCAGTGTGACGTTGCCCATGACCTTGCCCCGCTGGTGCGGCTGGACGATCGTCATGAGCGTGGTCATGAGCAGCGGCATCATCACTGCGGTGCCGCTGGCCTGGACGATCCGGGCGGCGAGCAGAACGGGGAAGCTCCAGGCGGCGGTCGCGAGGACGGTGCCGGCGATGAAGAGCCCGAGGGCGAGGGTGAAGGCGCGGCGGGTCGTGACCCGCTGCAGGAACCACCCGGTCATCGGGATCACGACGGCCAGCGTCAGCATGAACGCGGTCGACAGCCACTGCGCGCTCCGCGCGGTGACCTCGAAGTCGTGCATGAGACGCGGGATGGCGTTGACCATGATCGTCTCGTTGAGGATGACGACGAAGGTCGCGCCGACGAGTACCCGCAAGATGCCGGTGGAGTCCGGATGGCCCGCGGGCCCGGAGCTGGTGACCGGCTCGGTCGCTCGCTGGTCGGGAGAGGGGGTCACGTCACGTCCTTCGATCGTCAGGCTGGGGCTCATATGGGTGAGACCCCGTCGTCTCACAGAAGTCATCGGGGCGGGGTGTCGGCGCGCTGAAAACGGCTCTGGTCTGTTCCTGCCGCCGTCCTGGTTGATCGGGGAACACCGAAGGGGCTGGTGTCCATCCCGCGCGCCATCGCCACGAGGCTATGTGGGACCCCTGACCTCCCGGCAACCGCTTTTCGCCGAGAGCGTGTGAGTGTTCGCCCAGGACCGATTCCGTAGCCAGCGCTTGTCTAGCGCGTCACTCCAAGGGCTGCAGGCTCATCGGCCCGTACACCACGGTGTCGCCCTCGCGTAACGTGACCGCGTCGACGCCGGTGTCGAGCAGCTCGCGCCACTCCTCGCCCAGCCAGGACTCGGCCTCGCTCTGCGTCGGGAAGGTCCCTCCACCAGGAGTGTCGGTGACGGGGCGACGCTGTGCGTCGAGCAGCTCCCAGGACCAGTTGCCGCTCATGCCGCCGATGCTACGCATCCCCGTTGCATGCCGCGGCTTTTGACATCCGGCGGCTCCCGTGGGACGGTCAGCGCACCCGTAGGTCGGTAACCAGGGAAAGCCGGTGCGAATCCGGCGCTGTCCCGCAACCGTGAGCGTGTCCAGCCGCACGGCAGGCAGGCGAGTCGGAGCACCTGACACCGATTCCGGCTCCAGCAGTCACGTCCGTCGCGGAATGCGGACCGGAGTCAGAGACGACGGGCCTGATGGTTGCCGCAGCGACTACGGGCGCGGAATCTCCCACCCGGCCGTGAGGAGGTTCCACTCATGACCCAACCCGTCCATGGCGCACGCCGTGCGTCCGTTCTCGCCGTTCTCGGCGTCCTGCTCGCGCTGCTCGCGGGGCTGCTCACCGCCGCCCCGGCCGCCGCCGCCAGCTATCAGTACTGGGGCTACTACCAGTTGACCGACGCCACGTGGAGGTTCTCCCAGAAGGGTCCTGCCGAGACCAACCCCGCCGACGGCTCGGTCGAGGGCTGGCGCTGGGCGATCACCGAGGAGAGCGGCACTCCCCCGCGCAACCCGCGGGTGACCCCGACGTTCGACGAGCTATGCGGCTCGGCCGCGGCCGAGTCGGGGAAGAAGCGCGTCGGCGTCGTCCTCGACTACGGCCGGGACGTGGACGGCGACGGAGCCACGCCACCCGACCCGGTGGCCGAGTGTGCGGTCGTCCCGACCGCCGCAACCGGTGCCGAGGTCCTTGCCGCCGTGGCGACCGTACGCACCGGCGACGGCGGGCTCGTCTGCGGCATCGACAACTACCCGGCGAGTGGCTGCGGCGGGCCGGTGGCCACGCTGAGCGACGCACAGAAGGCCGCAGACACCCCTGCGACGTTGGCGCCCACGGCAACGCCGCAGACCACCCAGCCGTCGAGCGCCACTCCGGGGTCCGGAGCGGCATCTGCCGGGGAGACCGCCGGCCCGCTCGTCGCTTCGGCACCGACCTCGGCACCCACTTCCGGCGTACCCGTCGTCGTCTGGGTCGGCCTGCTGATCCTTGTGCTCGGCGTCACCGCCCTCGTTCTCAGCGCGCTGTGGCGCCGACGGCAGAACGTCTGAACCCACGGCCATGCCGCATCTCACCGCTCCCAGTCCTCGGATGCTCCATCCGGTGGCCTGGTGGCTTTGGGGCGCCGGCCTCGTCGTCGCCTGCGCGCACACGACCAACCCACTCCTGCTCGTGGTCGTGGTGGTCGTCGCCGGCTGGGTCGTGGCCGAGCGGCGAGAGGTGGGCGCGGTCAACGCATACCTGCCCTTCCTCCTCCTCGGGCTGGTGGCGATCCTCCTGCGGGTGGGCCTCATTGCGATCCTGGGCAGTGGGGTGACGGGACGAACCGTGCTGTTCCGACTGCCGTCGGTCCCGCTCCCGGCGTGGATGGCCGGAGTCCGGCTCGGCGGCCCGGTCTCGCTCGAGGCGCTCGTCGCCGCCGCCGCGGAGGGACTGCGGCTCGCCGCGACCCTGGCCTGCCTGGGCGCCGCGAACGCGCTGGCCAGCCCGAAGCGGCTGCTTCGGTACCTGCCCGCCACCCTGTACGACGTCGGCACCTCGGTCGTCGTCGCGCTGACGTACGCGCCCCAGCTCGCCGGGCTCGCCGCCCGGGTCCGCGCGGCCCGGCGACTGAGGGGCCACTCGGGCCACGGTGTCCGGGAGCTCGGCCGGTTGGTGGGGCCGGTTCTCGGGGGCTCCCTCGACCGGTCGCTCGACCTGGCCGCGTCGATGGAGTCGCGTGGCTACGGCCGCACCCCGGTCCGCTCGGCCCCCGCCCGCCGCCTGGCCAGCGCCCTGACGCTGACCGGCCTGGTGGGCGTGGTGGCCGGGCTCTACGGAGTCCTCGACGGGTCGGTCACCGGCCTGCTCGGTATGCCGCTGCTGCTCCTCGGCCTGGTCGTCACTACCGCGGCGCTGCTCGTCGGCGCACGGCGCGACGTGCGATCCCGGTACCGGCGGGACCCGTGGGGGGCCCCGGAATGGGCGGTGACCGTGGTCGGAGCGGTTCCGGCGGCGCTCCTGATCTGGGCCGAGTCGCACGGCTGGCCGGGCGTCGTCCTCGCCCAGAGTCCGCTGGCCTGGCCCGAGGCGCCGTTGGTCCTCGTTCTCGGCGTGCTGCTCCCCGGCCTGGCCGCCGTCGTCACCCCGGTGCCGCCCCGGCTGGCCGCCGTCCGGGCGGCCGCGCAGACCGCCCGTCGTTCGGCCGCGGCGACGTCCGCCGTCCCACCGGCGAAGCAGGTGACGTCGTGATCGAGCTGTCCTCGGTGCGCGTGACGTACCCCGGTCAGGACCCTTCCCGCCCGGCCCTGCGCGACGTGACGTTCACGGTCGAGGAGGGCGAGCTGGTGCTCGTCGTCGGTCCGACCGGCAGCGGCAAGTCCACGTTGCTGCGCTGCGTCAACGGCCTGGTCCCCCACTTCTCCGGGGGGACGATGGCCGGGACGGTCGGTGTCGACGGCCGGGACACCCGGACGCACCGGCCACGTGACCTGGCCGACGTCGTCGGCCTCGTCGGCCAGGACCCGCTCGCCACGTTCGTCACCGACACCGTGGAGGACGAGCTCGCTTACGGCATGGAGATCCTCGGCGTCGCCCCTCAGGCCATGCGTCGTCGGGTCGAGGAGACCCTCGACCTGCTCGGCCTCGCGGAGGTCCGCGACCGGACCCTCACCGAGCTCTCCGGCGGCCAGCAGCAGCGCGTCGCCATCGGGGCCGTCCTCGCCGCGGGTCCACGGATCCTCGTCCTCGACGAGCCGACCTCGGCGCTGGACCCGGTCGCCGCCGAGGACGTCCTGGCCGCCCTCCACCGCTTGGTCCACGACCTGGGCGTGACGGTGCTCCTCGCCGAGCACCGTCTCGAACGGGTCGTGCACCATGCCGACCGCGTGCTGCTCGTCGACCAGGGCACGGTGTCCGCACCCCTCGACCCCGCCGAGGCGATGGTTCGTTCAGTCGTCCACCCGCCGGTCGTCGAGCTCGGCCGCCGCCTCGGCTGGTCGCCGCTCCCCCTGTCCGTGCGCGACGCCCGCCGCCGCGCCGCCGACCTGCGGGCCCGACTCGGCCCCGGGTCAAGCGACGTGACCCGGGTTGCAACCGGCGTCAGGTCGCTTGACGCGGCGTCACGTCACGGGAACAGGGCCACGGACGGGGCGCCGGCGGCCACGGTGTCCCGGCTGGCCGTTCGGCGCGGGGTCACCCAGGCCCTGCGCGGCGTCGACCTCGAGCTGTCCCGCGGCACGGTCACCGCCGTGATGGGCCGCAACGGTGCCGGCAAGTCGACCCTGCTCGCGGCGCTCGCCGGCCAGGTCCGGCCCACGTCCGGCCGCGTCCAGGTCGCCGCCCTCGACCCAGTCTCCACGCCTCCAGCCCGCCTCGTCCGCGAGGTGGGCCTCGTTCCGCAGGATCCCGACCTGCTCCTGTATGCGGACCGCGTCGCCGCCGAGTGCGACCAGGCGGACGCCGAGCGGGGCCTCCCGCGGGGCAGCACGCGCCGCCTCCTCGACCGCCTCTGCGAAGGCGTCGACGACGACAGTCATCCGAGGGACCTCTCGGAAGGCCAACGCCTCTGCCTGGCCCTCGCCGTCGTCCTCGTGGGCCACCCCGGCGTCGTCCTCCTCGACGAACCGACGCGCGGCCTGGACTACCCCGCCAAGACCCGGCTGGTCGGCATGCTGCGAGATCTCGCCGCGTCCGGGCATACCGTCGCCGTGGCCACCCACGACGTCGAGCTGGCCGCCGACCTCGCGGATCGCGTGGTCGTCCTGGCCGACGGCGAGGTCGTCGCCGACGGCGTCGCCCGGGACGTCCTGGCCGGCTCCCCGGCTTTCGCGCCCCAGGTGGCCAAGATCTTCCACCCACTCCCCTACCTCACCGTCGCCGACGTCGAGGCCGCGCTCGAGGAGGCGTCGTGACGCCGAGCCTGGGATTTCGCGCGCCGTCCGTCCTCACGCTGGGTCTGGTCAGCCTGGTCGGGCTCGCGGCCTACTTCTGGCCGTTCTTCGCCGACCCCCGCATCGGAGAGGAGCATGGTCACGACGCGCCGTGGCTGTTCGCTCTCCTCCTGGCGCTGCTGGCCGTCGTCTTCGTCGCGGAGCTGACGACCGACCGGCTCGACGCCAAGGCGATAGCCGTCCTCGGGGTCCTCGCGGCGATCGGCGGCGCGCTGCGCGTGCTGTCCGCCGGCACCGCGGGACTCGAACCCCTGTTCTTCCTCCTCGTCGTCGGAGGACGAGTGCTGGGAGCGAGCAAGGCGTTCCTCTTCGGCTGCCTCACGCTGCTCACCGGAGCACTCCTCACCGGTGGCGTCGGCCCCTGGCTGCCGTTCCAGATGGTCGGGTGTGGCTGGGTGGCGCTGGGGGCAACCCTGCTGCCCCCGGTCGGGAAGCGCACGGAGCGGTGGCTGCTCGCCGCATACGGAATCGTCGCGAGCCTGGCCTACGGCGCTCTGCTGAACCTCTGGTTCTGGCCGTTCATGACCGCCGGTGCCGCACCCGCGGGCGCCGGCTTCGTGCCGGGCGCGTCGGTGGCCAGCAACGCACAGCACTACGGCGTCTTCTACCTCTTGACCTCGCTGGGCTACGACCTCCCGCGCGCGGCGCTGACCGCGGTGCTCGTCGTCCTCGCCGGACCGCCGGTCATGACCATCCTGAGGCGTGCGGTGCGGCGAGCCCGATTCGACGCCGCCGCGGAGTTCACGCAGACCGCGTCTGTACCTCCACGAACGGCGGCTTGACCACAGTTGCGGTGACTTCCCGGCCGCGGACGTCGATGACGACGTCCGCCCCCAGCCCGACGGCGGGCTCGAGGAGCGCGAGTGCGACGCCCTGACGCAGGGTCGGAGAGAAGGTCCCGGACGTCACCTCCCCGACGCTCCGGCCGTCCACTGTCACGGCGCAGTGCGGTCGCGGGATACCCCGGCCATTCACCAGCAGGCCCCACGACTGCCGTGCGGGACCTCCCTCCTTCTCGGCGACGAGCGCCTCGCGGCCCCAGAACTCCGGCTTCTTCCACCCGACTGCCCACCCCGCCCGGGCCTGGACCGGGGTGATGTCGAGCGACAGGTCCTGCCCGTGCAGGGGGTACCCCATCTCGGTCCTCAGCGTGTCCCGGGCGCCCAGCCCACAGGGCAGTCCGGCGTGGGGCGCCATCGCCTCGGTGAGCGCGTCCCACAGCGCCCCCGTGTCCTCCCAGCGCGGCACGAGCTCGAACCCCCGCTCGCCGGTGTACCCGGTGCGGCAGACGGTGACCGGCCGACCCTGCCAGACCGCGATCTCGAACCCCATGTAGTCGTGCTCCGTCGGCAGTCCCAAGGACCGCACGACCTCGTCGGCGCGAGGCCCCTGCACGGCGACGATTCCGTAGGCGAGGTGCAGGTTCTCGACGTCGATTTCCTTCGGCGCGGCCTCGCCCAGGCGGCGGACCACCTCGGTGGTGTTGGCGGCGTTGGGAATGAGGAAGACGTCGTCCTCGGCGCGGACGTACTGGATGAGGTCGTCGACAACCCCGCCTGACGCGTCGCAGCACATCGTGTACTGCGCCCGGCCCGGCCCGATCTTGCGCAGGTCGTTGGTGAGGCAGGCGTTGACGAAGTCGACCGCCCCCGAGCCGGTGACCGACGCCTTTCCGAGGTGGCTGACGTCGAAGATCCCGACCCGCTCGCGCACCGCCGTGTGCTCGGCGACGACGCCACCGCCCGGATACTCGATGGGCATGTGCCAGCCCCCGAAGTCCGCCATCTTCGCCCCAAGGGCGACGTGACGGCCGTGCAGGGGCGAATGCTTCAGGTCAGGCATGCCGCCGAGGCTAGTCGGGGTCCCCGCGAAGTATCGGAGCGGAGCGGAGAACTTCGTGGGGTGACCTAACGCCAGATCAGCTGCCGGCCTTCCGGCGGAACATCTGCTGCGCCTTGGCCGGCCCGTGCGCGTCGGCGATCTTGGACGTGTCCCCGTCCGCCGAGACGTCCACGCCCGCGTGCCCGTGCTTCTTGTCCAGGGCCTCTCGGAACTTGGCCTTCATCTCCTCCGAGGGTCCGGCCGGTCCCTTCTTCTTGCCCTTGCCTGGCATGTCACGCTCCCACCCGTCGTCGTCGGCGTTCCACTCTGTCATCCGGAGCATGGATGCCGCCACGGGGATGCCCTGAGGTCAGCCCTGGCCGCGGCGCTGTCGCGAGCTCCACTCCCGCATCCGCTTCGGGTACCCGGTCAGCAGGACGTCGTAGACGGGAAGGTCGAGGGACTTGGCCAGTTCGAAGGCCGCCTTGCGCGAACCCACCGCGCGCCGGGTCCACTCGCCGTCGGTCGCGACGAGGACGATGCTCTCCGCGGTCACGTTGGTCGCCGGTTCGACGTAGGCCTCGACACCGCGGCGCGTCGTAGAGAAGGAGTGGAGATGGTCGCGGACCGCCTTGCGGTCCACTCCCATGCTCGGGCCATCGGTTCTGCGCGCGTCCCCACTCACCTTGCCGCGCAACTTGCCGAACAAGCCCATGGCTGAGGGTACCCTGCGCGCCCGGTGGCTCCGGGAGGACAGCGCCCTTGCCAGCCCCCCGGATCCGGGCTGCTCGTGGCCGTCGTTGCCCTCTCGGTCGTGGCCCTCGCCGGACGTCGGGGAGCACGCGGGACAGCTGCACCCGGTAACGAGCCTTGACCCGCTGACCCGGACGTACCCGCATACCGCATCAGTGACAAGATGCGCAGGTACTCGCTTGCGAAGGAGCTTGCTCATGCCGGCTGATGCCGACACGCCCTACGACGTCGTGGTTCTGGGGGGCGGCAGCGGAGGGTATGCGTGTGCGCTGCGGGCCGCGGAGCTCGGCCTCTCCGTGGCGCTGGTCGAGCAGGGCAAGCTCGGCGGCACCTGCCTGCACCGCGGCTGCATCCCGACCAAGGCTCTGCTGCACGCGGCCGAGGTGGCCGACTCGGCCCGGGAGGGCAGCCGGTTCGGGATCAAGTCGACCTTCGAGTCGGTCGACATGAGCGGGGTGCACGCTTACAAGGACGGCGTGATCGGCAGGCTCTACAAGGGACTCCAGGGCCTGGTGTCCGCGCAGTCGATCGAGTTCGTCGAGGGCTCGGGGCGGCTGGTGGCCGCCGACAGCGTGGAGGTCGACGGCCGTCGCATCACCGGCCGCAACGTCGTGCTGGCGACCGGCTCGTACGCGAAGACGTTGCCAGGCCTGGACATCGGCGGCCGCATCATGACCAGCGACCAGGTGCTGGCCATCGACCACGTGCCGGCGCGGGTGGTGGTGCTCGGCGGCGGGGTCATCGGGGTCGAGTTCGCGTCGGTGTTCCGTTCGTTCGGCTCCGAGGTGAGCATCGTCGAGGCGCTGCCCCGCCTGGTCGCGGCCGAGGACGAGGCCGTCTCAAACCAGCTGCAGCGGGCGTTCCGCAAGCGCGGCATCGTCTTCCGCACCGGCGTCCGGTTAGCCGGCGCGCGGCAGGACGGGGACGTCGTCACCGTCGAGCTCGAGGGCGGCGAGTCCGTCGAGTCCGACCTGCTGCTGGTCGCTGTCGGCCGCGGCCCGACGACCGAGGGGCTCGGCTACGAGGAGGCCGGAATCACGGTAGAGCGCGGTCTCGTGCCCACCGACGAGCGGCTCCGCACGAACGTGCCCAACGTGTATGCGGTAGGAGACATCGTGCCGGGGCCCCAGCTCGCGCACCGCGGTTTCGCCCAGGGCATCTTCGTCGCCGAGGAGATCGCCGGTGCCTCCCCCGCACCCGTCGAGGACCGAGGCATCCCGCGGGTTACCTACTGCGAGCCGGAGATCGTCTCGGTGGGCCTCACCGAGACCGAGGCTCGGGACGCATACGGAGAGGTCGAGACCTACGAGTACAACCTCGGCGGCAACGGCAAGTCCCAGATCCTGCAGACCCAGGGCTTCGTCAAGCTGGTCCGCCAGAAGGACGGTCCGGTTGTCGGCGTCCACATGATCGGTTCGCGGATGAGTGAGCAGGCGGGGGAAGCGCAGCTTCTCGTCAACTGGGACGCGTTCCCGTCCGACGTGGCAAACCTCGTGCACGCGCACCCGACCCAGAACGAGGCCCTCGGCGAGGCGCACCTCGCGCTCGCCGGGAAGCCGCTGCACGCCCACGCCTGACCCCTGCGACCTCCCACGAGGCCGAGCACTCGGCCAAGATGGGGCCACTGACCGATCGACAACCGCAGCCATCCGAGGAGTCCCAACTCATGTCCGATCGCGTGACCATGCCGGCCCTGGGCGAGTCCGTCACCGAGGGGACGGTCACCCGCTGGCTCAAGAACATCGGCGACTCCGTCGAGGTGGACGAACCCCTTCTCGAGGTGTCGACCGACAAGGTCGACACCGAAATTCCCTCGCCGTTCGCAGGGACGCTGCAGGAGATCCTCGCGCAGGAGGACGAGACCGTCCCGGTCGGCGCCGACCTGGCGGTGATCGGCGAGGGTGCGGCGTCCGGTGGGTCCGGGGGTTCCGAGGGAGGGGACACGGCCGAGTCGAGCGAGGCCTCTGCGCCGTCCTCCCAGCCAGCCGCATCCGGGTCCGACGATGCGTCGGCGTCCGAGCCGGAGCGGCCCGAGCCGGAAGCCCCGTCGACCGAGCAGCCGATGGCCCCGCAGACGTCGGAACCCGAGGCCGACCAGGCGCAGGGCGGCGGTGACCAGCAACAGTCGAGTGGTGGCCAGCAGCAGTCGAGCAGTGGCCAGCAGCAGTCGAGCAGTGGCCAACAACCGTCCGGTGGTGGGTCGGGCTCCGCCGGGTCGGCGGGCCAGACGGTCACGATGCCGGCGCTGGGTGAGTCCGTGACCGAGGGAACCGTCACGCGTTGGCTGAAGTCCGAGGGCGACACGGTGGAGGTCGACGAGCCGCTGCTCGAGGTGTCGACCGACAAGGTCGACACCGAGATCCCGTCTCCCGCGGCCGGCGTCGTCTCCAAGATCCTCGTCCAGGAGGACGAGGTCGTCCCGGTAGGCGGCGATCTCGCCGTGATCGGCGGTGAGGTCGGTGGAGACGAAGACGCTGGCGGCGGCCAGGCGGCCACCGATGACGAAGTGCCGGGGCAGCCGTCCGCGGAGCAGCAGGCCCCGGCCGCCGAGACACCGGCGCAGCCGTCCACAGAGCAGGAGGCGGCGAAGCCGTCGTCCGAGCAAGAGTCGCCCGCCCAGGCGACGGCCGAGCAGGGCGCCCAAGCGGCCAGCCAGGCCGCGAGCTCCGGAGACGGGGCAGGCGGGAGCGCGAGCACGACGTCCGCTCCGTCCGCCGCGACGGAGAGCGCTCCGGAGGCAGCCGCCCCCGCCACGGCCACCGCTCCGGCCAGCTCCACAGCCACAGGGGGCAGTGACGGCGGCACCGACGAGAGCGCCGCCTACGTCACCCCGCTGGTCCGCAAGCTGGCCGCCCAACACTCGGTCGAGCTGGGCAGCCTCACGGGCACCGGAATCGGCGGCCGCATCCGGAAGCAGGATGTGCTGGACGCGGCCGAGAAGGCGAAGGCCGCGGCCACCCAACCTGAGGCACCAGCCGCTGCAGCACCGCCCTCGCCGAGTGCGCCGGCTGCCTCCGGCGCCGCCCCGGCGGCGCCGGCCGCGGCGTCACCCAAGCGCGGCACGACCGAGAAGATGTCGCGTCTGCGCAAGGTCATCGCCCAGCGGATGGTCGAATCGCTCCAGGTATCGGCGCAGCTGACGACCGTGGTCGAGGTGGACCTGACGAAGGTCGCCCGGCTGCGGACGCGGGCCAAGAACGAGTTCGAGCGCCGCGAGGGCGTCAAGCTCAGCTACCTGCCGTTCCTGGCCCTGGCCGCCGTCGAGGCGCTGAAGACGCACCCCAACGTCAATGCGAGCGTCGAGGGCGAGGAGATCATCTACCACGGGCAGGAGAACCTCTCGATCGCCGTGGACACCGAAAAGGGACTAATCGTCCCGGTGGTGAAGAACGCCGGCGACCTCAACATCGCTGGGCTCGCGCGGGCCATCGCCGACCTCGCGGACCGCACCCGCAACAACAAGATCATGCCCGACGACCTCGCCGGCGGGACGTTCACCATCACGAACACCGGGAGCCGCGGGGCGCTCTTCGACACGCCGATCATCAACCAGCCGCAGGTCGCCATTCTCGGGACCGGAGCCCTGGTGAAGCGACCGGTCGTGGTGACGGACGTCGACGGCGGCGAGACCATCGCCGTGCGGTCGATGATGTACCTCGCCCTGTCCTACGACAACCGGATCGTCGACGGGGCGGACGCCGCGCGGTTCCTCGGTGCGATGAAGACGCGGCTGGAGGAGGGTCGGTTCGAGGCGTCTCTCGGGCTCTGAAGCCACATGAGCCAACGCGTCGCGATCTCGGGAGCCTCAGGCCTCATCGGAAGCGCCTTGTCGTCGTACCTCGTAGCCCGCGGTGACGACGTCCGCCACCTCGTGCGCCGCGACGCGCGTACCGGCTCGGAGATCTCATGGGATCCGGCCAACCGCCGGCTTGACCCGGCCTCACTCGAGGCCGTCGACGCGGTCGTGCACCTGGCCGGCGCCGGGGTCGCGGACCGCCGGTGGACCGCCCGTCACAAGCAGGACGTCCTCGCCTCCCGCACGGATGGGACCGCGGCGGTCGCCACCGCCGTGGCGGCGCACGGCGACCGGATCCGTCTAGTGAGCGGGTCGGCGATCGGCTGGTACGGCAATCGCGGGGACGAGATCCTCACCGAGCAGAGCCCGGAGGGCACCGGATTCCTCGCGGAAGTAGCCCAAGCCTGGGAGGCGTCGACCGCATTGGCTAGCGCGGCCGGTGCGCCTGTGGCCATGTCGCGCACCGGCCTGGTCATGTCCCGCAGCGGCGGAGCGTTCGAACCGCTGGTGCGCCTCGGCAAGCTCGGCCTGGCCGGTCCCCTCGGCTCTGGTCGCCAATGGTGGGCCTGGGTCACCCTCGACGACGTCGTTCGGGCCTTGGTCCATCTCCTCGACCGCCGCGACATCACGGGTCCCGTGAACGTGGTCGGACCGGAACCCCTGCGCGAGAAGGAGTTGGTCGACGAGATCGGGCGCCAGCTCGGTCGGCCGACGGTCCTGCCGGCCCCGGCCTTCGCGCTGCGGGCGGTGCTCGGCGAGTTCTCTGGTGAGGTGACGGGAAGTCGCCGAGTCGTTCCGACTCGCCTTCGCGAGAGCGGCTTCGAGTGGGTCCACGACACCATCTCGAGCGCGGTCGCGAGCATCGTCTGATCTGGGCTGCCATCCCGCGCTGGCGTTCGCTCACAGTGGCGCGACCTCGGTGAGTCGCCAGCCACCGTCGGCCAGGGACAGCGTGTACCGGAGTGGGCTGCCCGGCGCCGGGCCGACCTGCTGCGTCGCGCCGGCGTCGTCCATCACCTGGTATGCGGATCGGTCGACCACCGCCCTCAGCACCACGCTCGCCGGGCTGGCACTGACCACGTCCGCGGACCGGACGGTGAACGTCAGCTCCGCGTAGCGTTGCCGCTGCTGGCGCAGACGGGTCACGGTCTTGACGTCGCTCTCGTAGGTGCTCGAACCCACCGGCTCGGCACCGATGAGGAGAACCGGGTCGCCCGCCACCAAGGCCGCCGCCCGTAGGTCGGCCAGGCGCTGCAGCTCGCCGACCGGGTCGCAGGTGACGTCGTCGCTCGATGCTCTGGACCCGGTGGCGGCAGCACCGTCCACGCCGGAGCACATCCCGGTGATGCCGGCCGTGGCCGACCCATCCGCGTCCACGCCAGCCACCGGCGAGGAGATCGCCGACCCCACGGTGGCGGAACCGTCGGCGATCGACGGCGGCACGGCACGGCCGGGCGCGTCCGTCGACGTCTCCCCAACCGGACGGAACGTCACCTCGAGCGGCCCACCGGTCAGCACGAGAAGGCCGAGCATCCCGCCGGCCAGGACCACTCCAACCACCGCCACGACGACGAGCCGAAGCCGCCACGACCAGGCCCGCGCTCCGGCGGACGACGTCTCTGGGCCGGGATCCCAGGGGCGCAGCAGTCCGCGAACCCGCCGTCGTCGCTCGGCTCGCCGAGCCCGGCGTTCCTCGACCCGCTCCACGGCGCGTAGCTGGGAACGCGACCGCGTTTCCGCCGCGTCACGCCGGATGCGCGTCGTCACCGCGGCGGCCGGGTCCGGATGACGCCCGACCAGACCAACCGGTTCGGGCGGCGCAACTCGATAGAGCGCCAACGCCACCTCTGCGGCGGATGGACGGACGTCCGGTTCGGCGGCGAGCATCCGGATCAGCAGCGGCGACAACTCGGGTCCGACGGCGGCCACGACATCGGTGACGG
>DATLPT010000214.1:0-9997 GCA_035535635.1 Lapillicoccus sp.
TGACAGCATGCCGGAGGTCAGCGAGACTAAGCAAGCGCTTAGTTACCCGCCGGTAGCCTCTGTGCCGACCCTGACCGAAGGAGCGTCCCGTGCCGCGCCATCTCTACGACGAGGACCACGAGGCCTTCCGCACCACGGTGCACGAGTTCGTCGAGCGGACCCTGAAGCCCCGCGCCGAGGAGATGGTCCGCGAGAAGTCCATCCCTCGCGACATCTGGCTGGAGGCCGGCAAGCAGGGGCTGTTCGGCCTTGGAATTCCGGAGGAGTACGGCGGCGCGGGGGTCACCGACTACCGGTTCAACGCCGTCGCCGCCGAGGAGGTTGCCGCGTTCAGCGCCGCCCTGTCGTCGTGCTTCGGGATCCACGCCGACGTCAACCCGCCCTATCTCGTCGAGCTCGGCACCGACGAGCAGAAGCAGCGCTGGCTGCCCGGGATGGCCTCCGGCGACCTCATCAGCGCGATCGCCATGACCGAGCCGTCCGGCGGGTCCGACCTCGCCGCCCTCAAGACCACTGCCGTGCGCGCCGACGATGGATCCGGCGACTGGATCGTCAACGGCAGCAAGACATTCATCACCAACGGCTACTCGGCGGACCTCGTCATCCTCGCCGCCCGGACCGACCCGGCGAAGGGCGCCAAGGGCATCACGCTGTTCGTGGTCGAGGATGGGATGCCCGGTTTCAGCCGTGGCCGGAAGCTCGACAAGGTCGGTCAGGAAGAGTCCGACACGGCCGAGCTGTTCTTCGAGAAGGTCAGGGTCTCCGACGCCAACCGGCTCGGTGAGGAGGGCATGGGTTTCGTCGCGATGATGCAACGGCTGCCGCAGGAGCGCATCGGTGGCGCCGTCTCCAACACCGCGAACGCCGCCCAGATCCTCCGCGAGACCATTGACTACGCCAAGGAGCGGACCGCCTTCGGCCAGCCGATCGGCACCTTCCAGCACAACAAGTTCAAGATCGCCGAGCTGGTCACGACCGTCGAGGTGACCCAGGCCTACGTCGACGACTGCGTGGCCGCTCACGCCCGCGGCGAGCTCACCGCGGTCGACGCCGCCAAGGCTAAATGGTGGAGCGCGCAGGTCCAGAACGACGTCCTCGACGAGTGCGTCCAGCTCTACGGCGGTTACGGCTACATGAATGAGTACCGCGTAGCCCGCGCCTGGCGGGACGCCCGCGTCACGAAGATCTGGGCCGGCTCCAACGAGATCATGAAAGAGCTCATCGGCCGCGACCTCGGCCTGTGAGCCAAGAGGCAGCCGAGCTAGAAGCAGCAGGCCGGCCGCCCCCGCAGATGGCGGCGGCGGCAGGGCCGACCCGGGCCCGGGTGGTGGCCGGCCCGTTCCGGTGACCCCGGTGCCCGGCAGATCCTCAGCCGGGGACGCGGTCGGTGGGCGGTGTCGTTTCTCGGCGTGTTCATCGGCGGCTCCTGAACCACTCCACCGCGCCCTGCGCGCGACGGAGCTCGGCATCGGGGAGGACGGCCCTCGGGAAGAGGACCGTGCTGCGCAGTTGGGACCGGACGAGGACGGCGTGCCGGGTGACGTACATCCGGTTGACGCCGCGGTACGCGATGGTGGCCCGACCGGTGGGGTCTTCCAGGACGAGCGCGTCGTCCCGGACGCCGGCCCGGATGACCATGCCCGGGCTCGCGCTGAGTCCAAGCCGGCGCCAGGCGCTCCACCAGGTGACTCCCACCAGGATCAGGGTCACGCAAGCCGGCCAGGCCGCCCAGAACCACGAGTACCCGGGTAGGAACAGCGGCGACAGCAGCATGAGGACGTCGACGACCGCCAGGGCCAGCATTCCGGGATGGAGCAGCGATCGCGTCAGCGCCGCCCTCGCCAGCTGACCGCGGGTCGCCTTGGTGCACTGGTATGCGTGGGGCAGCGGCGCGTCCACGGGGGGCACCCCCGGAGGGGGCTCGCTGGCTGCGGCCTCCACCAGTGCCTGGAGCAGCTGCTCCAGGGCCGGCTCGGCGAGCTCGGCGGGGGAGCGGCAGGACACCGCCGCGCCGGTTCCGCAGGACGACCGTGTCCCCGCGCCGGACCACCGACTGCCAGCTGGCGTAGGGGGTGACCGTCGTGGCGATCGCATGACGCAGCGCGAGATGGGTCGCGCCGACCCCCAGGCCGAGCGTGAAACCGGGTGGGGCGAACGCGCCGGCCGACCGGAGGCAGCGCACGAACAACAGCACCGGATTGAGAACGACGACGACGGCGACCGCCGCGGCGCCGAGGGTCGACCGGAAGACCAGTGCGACGCCCAGGGTGGCGGCCAGGAGGATCCCGAACTGCACGAGGTAGGCGCGCGAGGTGATCCAGCAGCGGAACAGGGCGCGGGCGAGAAGCCTGGGCGTCTCCTCCCGAGCCAACATGACATGAGTCAAGGGGACCTGCGGATCCACCTCGCCGGTAAGTGGGTTCGAGTACGAATGAGCTATCAGTGAAGTCCCCTGCGCTGGCGTCTGCCCTGTCGCGGGGAAGTCTCTCCCGGGACAACAGGCCCGCACGCCCGTCCGTTGGCGAACAGGGCCGAAAGGACGAGTCTGACGGAGCTGGTCGTGCGCCAGCCCGTCAGAGAGCCGTCCTCAGTCTCGAGGACCGCCGGCGACGTAGATCACCTGACCGTTGACGAACCCGGCCTCGTCGCTGGTCAGGAAGGAGATCGTCGCCGCGATGTCCTCCGGCTGACCTACCCGCTGGACCGGGATCTCCTTGGCGTTATAGGCGACGAAGTCGTCGAACGGGACGCCGAGGCGCTCCGCCGTGGCCCGCGTCATCTCGGTCACGATGAAGCCTGGGGCCACCGCGTTCGCGGTGACGCCGAACTTGCCTAGCTCGATGGCGAGCGTCTTGGTGAAGCCCTGCAGGCCGGCCTTGGCGGCCGAGTAGTTCACCTGGCCGCGGTTGCCGAGCGCCGACGTCGAGGAGAGGTTGACGATCCGGCCGAACCCCTCCTGTGTCATGTGGCCCTGGACGGCACGAGTCATGAGGAACGAGCCCCGCAGGTGCACGCCGATGACCGCGTCCCAGTCCGGCTCGGTCATCTTGAAGAGGAGGTTGTCGCGCGTGATACCGGCGTTGTTGACGAGGATGGTCGGGGCGCCCAGCGCCTCACCGACCTGGGCAACGGCCGCCGTCACCTGGTCAGCGTCGGCGACGTCGACTCCCACGCCGAGCGCCTGACCTCCCGCGTCGGTGATCGCGGCGACAGTGTCGGCGCAGCTGGCCGCGTCGAGGTCGAGGACTCCGACCCGGTGTCCGTCGGCCGCGAGCCGCTTGGCCGTCGCGGCGCCGATGCCCCGCGCCGCACCGGTGACGATCGCAGTCCTGGGGGTGGTGGTCGTGGGCACGTCGAACTCCTGCGGCGGGGGGACGCATACGGGGGAGGTGCGGCATGCGTGCGGGCGGTGGGCCCGGTGAGTCTACGAGGGCCGGATGCGCTGTGCGCCGCGTGGTCAGGCGGCGGCCGCGTCGACGATCTCGGCGAGCTCCCGTCGGTTCGGTCCCGCGGCCAGGGCAGGTCGCCACCCGCTCTCGTAGACCACCCGCGCCAGGGGCTCGACGGCATCGAGCACGGCCGGCAGAGCCCTCATGGCCACATAGGGGCCGATCGCCGGGCCGATCCGCACGTCGACGCGGGACGCCTCCATCACGAGGTCGGACGGCAGGCGCGGCAGGGAGAGGTCGACGTCTTCACCGCCCCACCGACGCCGCAGGGCATGGTCCATGATCGCTTGGTCTTCGACCCAGGGGCGCATGTTCGCCTCGGTCCACGCGTCGAACGCCTCACCGACGTCCGTCAGCCGGCTGGTGGTCGCGCTCGCAGCGACGTCCACGGTGGCGTCGAGCAGCCGCAGCAGCTCGTCGACCTGGAGCATCGTTGTCGCCAGCCCGCGGCCGAAGTTCGGCGTGGTCGTGCACACGGCGTCGCCGACGAACACGAGGCCCGGAAGGGCGAGCTCGCCATCGTGGCCGCGCTGGCTGCGGTAGGCGTTCAGCAGGGTGCCTCCGGGCAGCACGTCCGTGAGCGGGCGGGACCGTTCGGGGTCGGTCCACTCGGCCAACCCCGGGATGGCTTGGACCGCGGCGTCGAACGCGGCGTTGTGCCGTAGCCCGACGAGGTCGTGCGCATCGGTCGAGCGGATGACGAGCGCCGAGAAGATGCCGCGTTCGTGGAGGAACACGAGGCACTGGTATCCGTCGAAGTTGGCCTGCCATGCGATGGGGCTCACCAACGGACCCGCTTCCGCTCCCTCGCGCAGCTGGTGGACGCGGTCGACGTAGGCGATCCCGCAGACGCCGCCGGCGGACTGTGGCGCACGTCGGTGGCGGTTCACCCGTCCCGTCCGCCCGGAGGCGTCGACGACCAGATCGGCCTCGAGCGACGATCCGTCGACGACGATGCCGGCGGCCCGGCGTCCTCGGTGTTCGGTCGACTCGACGACCCGGTCAACATGGCCGGTGCGCAGGGTGACACCCGGAACGGCCTCGGCGGCCGCCCGTACGCCCCGTTCGTAGGTGCTGCGCTGACACCGCAGCCCGGCGAGCGCGAGGGTGTCGTTCGGTTGCGGCGTCTGGACCGGTTCGGCCCCGACGTCGAGCAGCCGCTGGTATGCGTCGGGCAGCTCGCGCTGAAGCGTCTCTACCACCTGCGGGCGGATCGCGTGAGCGTGGTGGAACTGCATGACGCCCTTGCGGGCCCAGACTCCTTCGGAAGGCGGCCCAGGGTTGCGGTCGACCAGGGTCACGTCAGCCCCCCGCCGCGCGAGGCCGGCGCCGAGGACGAGACCAGCCGGTCCGGCACCGATGACGGCCACCCGCACGAGGGCTCATCCTCCATTGAGTAGGACTGAACAGGCATCGACCACCCTCATAGTGCACTGAATGCTGTTCATGGAGCGCGCCTACACAGCGGTCGGGGGCACGGCGGCGCTGCTGCTCGATGGCGCGGCGGTCAGGCCTGCTTGATCCGGAGCATGCCCTCCTGCGTCGCGGAGGCGATCAGCCGGCCGTCGGCCGCGAACATCCGGCCGAACGCGAGCCCTCGTCCGCCCTGGGCCGTGGGAGACGTCTGGGTGTAGAGGATCCACTCGTCGGCGCGGGCCGGGCGGTGGAACCACATGGCGTGGTCGAGGCTGGCCGGTCGAAGTCGCGGGTCGGACCAAGCGAGCCCGTGCCGGCGGATCACCGGTTCGAGGAGCGCGTAGTCGGACGCATACGCCAGCACTGCCGCGTGAAGCAGCGGGTCGTCGGGGAGGGGCCTGATCGTGCGCAGCCACACGCTCTGGCGGGCGGCCAGCTGACGGCCAGGGGTCACGTTGATCGGGCCCTCGACGTGGCGCAGGTCGACCGGCCGCGCCCGAAGATAACCGCGCGGGACCACGCCGTCCAGGTCGACGACGTCCTCGGACGGCAGGAGTTCCGGGTCGGGGGCGGCGGGCATCGACTCCTGGTGCTCGAGGCCGCCGGCCGGTTCCTGGAACGAGGCGATCATCGAGAGGATCGGCTGGCCGTACTGGATCGCCTGCACCCGCCGCGTCGAGAAGGAGCTGCCGTCGCGGATCTGGTCCACGGCGAACCGGATCGGGTGGCTGTCGTCGCCCGGTCGCACGAAGTACGCGTGCAGCGAGTGGATCGGCCGGCCGACATCGTGACCGGCGCCGGCGACGGTGCGTCCCGCGGCCATCACGGCCTGGGCGAGGACCTGGCCTCCGAACACGCGCCCGTGCGGCTGCTTCTGGCTGTCGCCGACGAACACGTCAGCCACGGACTCCCCGAGGTCGCTCTCCTCGTCCCCCTCGACCCCCTCGACGCGCACGTGGGCCTCGCCCAGATGTCTGAGGTCGAGCACGGCGAGCAGCTCGTCGAGCGGTTCGAGTGGGGCGACCGGCTCCGACGAGTCCACCCGCGGGACTCTAGCGGTGCACCACGGCGGGTGATCGTGACGCCGGGTCAGGCCCAGTGGGGCTCAGACGCGGCGGACCGGCCGGGCCGGCAGGATCTCGCCAACGACCTCGAGCAGGTCGCGCGACGGCGGCAGACCGAGCTCCTCGCGCATCTGCGCCGCGAACCGGCGGAAGTGAGCGAGTGCCGCAGCGCGGTTGCCGCTGGCGAGCAGCGCCCGGAGCAGACCCGCGTGCGAGGACTCACGCCACGGGTCGAGCCGAATGGCCCGCAGCGCCGCGTCGACGCCGTCCCCGTGGCGCCCGTCGTTCACGCTCGCCGTCACGACATCATCGAGCAGGTGCAGCTCCAGCTGCCGGAACCGCTCCCGCTCCAGGGCGACCCACTCCTCCTCCCAGCCCGGGAGGAGCTCGAGGTCGAACCCGTGGCGGCCGCCCGAGAACCGCGGCTCACCGGAGCGCACCGCGACCACCTGTCTCTGCAGGTCCTCGACGTCGACGACCACCTCCGGAGCGATCCCCAGCGATGCGGGCGTCGCGTCGACGATCGGGGCGAGGGCGCCGAGCCGGGAGAGGGTCGAACGGAGGTTTGCTCGAGCGCGGGTCTCGTCGACGTCCGGCCAGATGGCCGCGGCCACGGTCGAGCGCCGCACGGGGTGACCTTGGATCGCCAGGTAGGCGACGAGCCGCTGCCCCGCGGGCGGCACCTCCACCCGGCCGTGCGGCCCCGAAAGCCCGAACCCGCCGAGCAGTCGGATGGACCAGTGGTCACTCGCGAATCGTTCTGCAACGATCATTGTCAGTCCTCACCAGGTGCCCCGAGTGGCGCGCATTCGCACTCCTGATGGCCGTCGTCCCGGATCGTCATGTGGATCCGGCAGGTCCGGCCGATGACTCCCCGCGTCAGATCATCACGTCGATGGACATGTCGAGCAGGAGACCGCTGCCGCCGTCCGAGATACCAGTGCGGGCCTTTTCGTGCACGGCCTTGTGCGCGCGGTGACGCTGCGGTGACGCTCTACCCACGGTGCGGTGACGCCGCCGTCACGATCTCGCAACTCTCGGAGCACCGGTGAATCACGCGGCCGTAGCGCGCGAGGCACGCGGCGGCCGCAGCGCGGTGACGGTGGTGTCGCGGCGTCGCAGCGGAGCCGTCGCGTCGCCGTCCACGGTGCTGTGACGACCGGTCTGTTCCATGGATCCCGTCCATGTCCGATTCATCAGGTACGGAAGGAGGTGACCACCATGACCTTCGTCACCCGTGAGGAGCTCGTTCGCGAGGAGGTCGAGCTGCTGCCGTCGCGCGAGACGCTCGCCTTCATCAACTACGCCAACGTCTACGCCACCAACGTCGCGGTCGCGCAGAACACCTACACGGCGTTCAGCGCTGCCTACGCCACTGCGAAGCAGGCTGTTTGGGTGTCCCAGTCCTGAGAAACGGCCCCGTTGCGGGCACATTGATCAGGACGACCACGCCTACCTGACATCTCGGAGGGAGGAAACATGGGCACGATCTCCGTCACGGAGCTCGAGACCACCACGGTCGAGCTCCTGCCGGCGCGCGAAACCCTGGCGTTTATCAACATTGCCAACGTGAATGCCGTCAACCTGGCGATAGCCATCAACGCCGGCACGTTCGGTTCCGCCGCGTACGCATCGGCCAAGCAGCTTGTGGTGGTTCACCAGAGCTGACAAGACCGCTCGGCGCGAACACACCACGGCGGAGGCCGAGCCAATCGGGAGAAGGGCTCGGTCTCCGCTCGCGTGGTCCGTCACGAACCCAGGGCCCACTACGCATACCGAGCTTCGACGCCCACGGAACCCGACGCATCCCGAACCTCGCCACACGAAGCAACCCGACGAAGGACACCCGACGCCGATGACCAACTCCACTCTGGTGGCGCCTGCTCTGGCCCCGGGGATCGGGCTGCTCGGTGAGTATCAAGGCTCCGGCTTCACCGAGCCGCACTACCTCATCGTCCGCGCCGACCAGCAGGTGCTGCACGTGTCCCGGCTTCTGTTCGTCGTCGCGTCGCACATCGACGGACGCAGCAGCCTCGACGAGATCGCGGGGCGGGTAAGCGACGAGTACGGACGGACACTCGACAGGGACGGCCTCCAGTTCCTCCTGAGCGCCAAGCTGCAGCCGATGGGCATCGTCGCCGACGTGTCGACCGACGACCACGCCTCCGTCGGTCTCCCGCTGACGACGGCTCCGACGCTCACACCGGAGCGGCCGAAACCCACATCGGTGAATGCGTCCCGGACACCCACCTCCCGAACGCCGGCAGTGCCCCCGCCGACATCCTCCCGACTCTTGCCCCGCGCCAACCCGTTGCTGGCGCTGCGGTTTCGCCTCACCCTCGTCCCACCGCCGGCCACCCGGCTCCTCGCCCGGCTCTTCGCCCCCTTCTTTTTCGGCCCGGTCGTCGTCCTCGGGTTGGTCGGGCTCGTTCTGGCGGACGTGTGGCTGTTCCGCGAGGCCAGCCTGAGAAGCGCCGTCGAGGCCTTCCTCAGCGACCCCCCGATGCTGCTGTCAATTCTCGGCATCCTGCTGGCGTCCACCCTCGTCCACGAGTTCGGCCACGCCGCCGCTTGCCGGTACGGCGGCGCACAGCCGGGCAAGATCGGTGCCGCCGTTTTCCTCGTGTTCCCGGCCTTCTTCACCGACGTCACGCAGTCGTACCGCCTGGGTCGCGCGGGGCGCGTCCGCACCGACCTCGGCGGCGTCTACTTCAACGCCCTCACCATCGCGGCCCTCACGGTGTTCTACGTCCAGACCCGCTCCGCCGCGGTCCTCATCGCCATCGTCTTCGTCCACGCCGAGGCCCTTCAACAGCTGTGGCCGCTCGGTCGCTTGGACGGCTACTTCGTCGTCGCGGATCTCGTCGGCGTTCCGGACCTGTTCGGCCGGATCGGCCCCATCCTCCGCAGCTCCGTGCCGGGCCGCCCGACCCATCCCAAGGTGGCGGAGTTGCGCCGTTCGGCGCGGATCATCGTCACCCTCTGGGTCGCGGTGACTGGCCCCATCATGGTGGGCCTCTTCGCGTTGATGCTTTGGAACGCGCCGTCGGTCACCCTGCAGGTGCTCGACTCGATGCGGGACCAATGGGCCGCCCTGCAGTCCTCGATCGACGAGAGCGACGCCGCCGGTATCACGCTAGCCGTGCTGTCCCTCGTTCTCCTGCCGCTGCCTGTGCTGGGCCTTGCCTGGCTGGTCGGCGGCATCCTCCGTCGCCTTCTCGCCGCGATCGTGCGGCTCGTCGGGCGTCGCCGACCCCGTCCACAGTCCGTGGGCGCCCCAACCAAGGAGATCACGATGTCCGGATCGGATCCCGCCACTCACCTGTCCGGTGCGGTGGCCAGCCTGCCGGCGCCCGAGCCGTCGGGCGTCACCTCATCTGCCGCGGCCGCGCCAACGCCCGGCCCATCGAGCGACACGGGCGCCGCGCCCGACCCGGTGCCGGCGCATTCTGCGGCCGAGCTCACCGAGCGTTTCCTGCTGCGAGCCCAACCGCATACCCCTCGGGGCGGCTGGCGCCGCGGCGTGTTCGCCGTCACCGGCGGCAACCTCAATCCTGGCCCCAGCCGGCGTGAGCGCCGGGAGGACGACCTCCTGGCTCGCGTCCGTACCCGCATCGACGGGACCCGCCGCATCGTCGTCCTCTCCCGCAAGGGCGGCGCCGGCAAGACCACGACCACGCTGATGCTCGGTCACACCTTTGCGACGCACCGGGGCGATCGTGTCGTCGCGCTCGACGCCAACCCCGACGCCGGCAGCCTCGCCATGCGGCTGCCGCGGGAGTCGCAGTACTCGGCGACCGACCTCCTCGCCGAACGGGCCTGGGTCGATCGCTACTCCCAGATCCGGGCGTTCACCTCCCAGGACCCGGTCAGCCGGCTCGAGGTGGTCGCCTCCGACGACGACCCGCGGATCAGCCTGGCCCTCGGCTCGCAGGACTACCGGGACCTCGTCGACACCCTCGACCGGCACTACAACATGGTTCTCGTCGACACCGGGACCGGCATCCTCGACGATGCCATCCGCGGCATCCTCGAAGAGGCCGACCAGCTCGTCGTCGTCATGCCGCC
>DATLPT010000215.1:0-1692 GCA_035535635.1 Lapillicoccus sp.
CTCACCTGCTTCATCCCACCGTTGGAGACCGTCGACGAGGAGGTCGTCGCCGCGGTCCGAGACGTTTCGCGCTCCAGTGACAAGCCCTGCGTGGCCACGTTCCTCGGGATGTCCGGGGTGCACGAGGGCCTGGAGACCCAAACGATCGGTGACGCATACCGGCGGATCGTCCCCGCCTACGCCATGCCGGAGGACGCGGTGCGCGCCCTGGCGGCGGCGACCCGGTACAGCGAGTGGCGGGCCAGAGACCGGGGCGACCCGGTCGACCCGGTCGGCATCGACCGCGCGGCCGGAGCAAAGCTCGTCGAGGAGGTCCTCGAGGACGCTCCCGACGGGCGGTCCTTGAGCGGCGAGGAGACGACGCGGCTGCTCGTCGCGTACGGCATCCACGTTTGGGAGTCCCGCCTGGTCGACTCGCCGGACGAGGCCGTGGCGGCGGCCGACGCGCTCGGATACCCGGTCATCCTCAAGACCACCTCGCCGGTGCTCCGCCACCAGCCCGGCCTCAGCGGCGTGCGCGCCGACCTGGCGGGGCCGGAGGCCGTCCGTACCGCCATGGAGTCGATGCGCTCCCGCCTCGGGCCGATCGCTCAGGGGTCCTTCCTCGTCCAGTGGATGGCGCCGCCCGGCGTGAGCTGCGTACTGTCAAGCGTCGAGGACCCGCTGTTCGGGCCGGTGGTCAGCTTCTCGGTGGCTGGACCACCGACCGAGCTGCTCGGCGACATCGCCCACCGCATCCCGCCGCTTACCGACGTCGACGTCCAGGACCTTCTCAGCGCGGTCCGGGCCGCCCCGATGCTCAACGGGCATCGCGGCGCCATGCCGGTCCACCGGGCCGCCCTGGCCGACCTCGTGGCCCGACTCTCGTGCCTGGCCGACGACCTGCCCGACGTCGACCGCGTCCAGCTCAACCCGGTCAACGCCTGGACCGGCGGTGTGGACGTCCTGGACGCCGAAATCTCGGTCCACCCCGCGCTGACCCGCAAGGACGCCGACAAGCGCGTCATGACCTGACGCCCCGATGGGTCAGGACGCGGGGGAGTCGTCGGTATGCGGTTGCCGCACGTCGGTCTCCTGGCCCGGGAGGCCCTGGGGCTTTCCGGTCCGCCGTTCCAGCTCCAGCCGGAGCAACGCGACCTCCTCGGCCACCGTACGTGCGGACTCCTCGAGGGTGGAGATCTCGATGCTCAGCTGGATGCAGACCACCAGGAGGACGAGGAACGCCAGGATGAACACGAGGTTGATGGGGGTCGTGACGCCCGCGAGGGCGGTGAGCCATCCCGTGATCGCTGGGATGAAGGTCAGCACGACCACGCCGACGATCACGGCGAACCAGAGAACGCTGTACTTCTCCCGCAGCCGCTGCGTGCGCAGCAGCCAGAACAGCGCCAACAGCAGCAGCGCCGCGACGACCAGGGCGAACGGATAGCCGCTCTGCGCCAGGAGGTTCATGCGCCCAGCTCCTCGTACCGGCGGTACGGCTCACCTCTCAGCTCGGGCCGCGGCCGGGTGAGGGCGAGCCCGAGGGCGAGGACGGCCCGTCCCAGGAAGGCGGCCGATCGAGTCGGTCCGTGCGACGGCTGCCCACCGGCCCGGGGCCGCATGACGACGCCCACCTCACGGAGGACCAGGTGCGATCGCGCGGCGACGACGAGGGACTCGACGGTGTCGCCGAGGTACTCGGCGGGGTAG
>DATLPT010000216.1:0-10460 GCA_035535635.1 Lapillicoccus sp.
CGGTGATCGTGGCGCGGTCGGGCGGCGTGTTGGCGACCTGTTCGAGGTGGTCGGCCAGGGCACTCATATAGCTCTGGACGGCTTTCGGCTCGAGCCCGTCACCGTTGCTGGGGAACTCAGCGTGACGGATCGCGTCAGGGGTGAACTGGGGTGCCGCCTGGGGCGGGCTGTGGTGGTCGCTCACTGGGGATTCCTTGCTCTGCGTCTACGGTTCCGAAGGGCTGTTGTGCTCGTGACTGTCCTCGTCGAGATTGCCGTACTGCTCGAAGCGGATGTCCTCGGTGGGGGTGCCGGCTCGGGCCAGGGCCGCCCTGGCGCCGGCAACCATGGCGGGGGAGCCGCACACCATGGCGAGCCGACCGGGGCGGTCAGGGTGTGCTGCGGCGACCTGCCCGACCAGTCCGGTTCGGCCGGGGTAGGTGGAATCGTCGGAAACGACCGGCGTGTAGGTGAACCAAGATCTCGCCTCGGCCAGCGAGCTCAAGTACCCGTGGTCGTACAGTCCCCACGGCAGCCGGACACCGTGGAACAGGTGAACCTCCGGGGGCGCGCCGTCGCTCCCGGCCTCCTGGTCGATGCGCTCGAGGACCGCTCGCAGTGGCGCGAGGCCAGTGCCGCCGGCGACGAGCAGCAGGTCGCGGGGCGGCCCGCCGTTGAGGACGAGCTCCGTGCCGACCGGGGCGCCGAGCCGGACCTGGTCGCCTTCGGTGACCCGGCGGACGAGCGCTCCGGAGACCTGACCGCCGGCGATGTACTGGACGTGCACGTCGATGGTTCCGTCCTCGCGCGGAGCGTTGGCGGGGCTCAGGTACCGCCACAGCCGGGGCCGCTGCGGAATCTCGACGGCCATCGACTGGCCCGGCCGGTACTCATAAGGCCGGTTCGGCCGGAACCGCAGCTTCGACACGTCCAAGGTCAGTCGTTCCGCCTCGATGACCTCGGCGTCCCACACCGCCGGTTCGCCCTCGGCCTCGTCGGCGGCGACCACCATGACCTTGGCGATGAGCCCGTATGCGGACGCCCAGTCGGTCGCCAGCTGCGGCGTCCACTCGTCGCCGAGGAAGTGGGCCAACGTGGCGAGCAAGGAGGCGCCGACCGCGTCGTAGTGGGCGGCGACCGCCCCGAAGCGCCGGTGGTCTCGACCGAGCTGGGCGATGAACTCCGAGACCTCGTCGACCCGGTCGACGTGGGAGACGATCCGGCCCAGCGCGCCGACGAGACGGTCACGTTGGGTCGCCATCGACACGGGGAACATGTCTCGGGTGTCCGGGTGGGACAGGAACAGGTGCGAGTAGAAGTACAGCGGGACCTCGTCGCCGAGCGACTCGGCGAGAGCCCACGTGCGCTTCAGCTCGGCGGCGTCCATCAGGCCGTGCTGGTGACGATGTCCGCCCTGAGGCCCACGACCACCTGGCCCACCCGACCGATGATGTCGTCGTCGACGCCGGCGTCCTTGAGCGTGGTCACGAGGTGGGCGACCACCTTGTCGAAGGCCTCGTCGGTGATGTTGTGGCCGGCATGCGCGTCGGCCAGCTCGCGGCCGTCGTACTCGGCCGGACCTCCGAGGACCTGGGAGATGAGGAGCACCTGGTGCCGCCGCAATCCCGACATTTCGACACCGGTGAAGTACGGAGCCAACGCCGGGTCGGCGAGGACGGCCTCGTAGAAGCGGTTCACGACGGCCGAGACCGCCGGTGCGCCGCCGATGCGTTCGTAGTCAGTGGTCTCGCCGGTGGCACTCATTGCTAACCCAACCTTTCTCATCGGATGTAGCACGGGCCGCAGGGCATCTTGACCTACGGAGCGGAAACCGTTCTTCCGGTGGTCTACCAGAAAGCGCTCGGCGACGGATAGGGGGGTCCCTTAGCGGAAGCTGGCAGCGAGCACGGCACAACGGTCCAGGTCCTGGGCGCCCGCGAGGTCGGAAATGGCCAGGAACACCGCGTCGACGCCGAGATCTCGCAGCCGCGCGTAGCGCTCGGCGTGCGTGTTCGACTCTCCCGCGTGGTGACGAGCGGCGTAGGTCGCCGCGGGAGTCCTCCCGCGCAGCCGCTCTACGCGGCGCGCCGTGTCGTCCCTCGAGCCCCCGACCACCGCGACGTCGAGGACGGTGACGGCGACGTCTCCCGGGTCCCGTCCGGCGCGGTGCGCCGCCCTGCGGACCACCTCGACCCGGCGGGACAACAGAGCTTCGTCGGCGGAGACGTTGCAGGCATCCCCGAGCATGCCGGCGATGCGCAGGCTCCGCGCGCCCGAGCCGCCCACGAGGATGGGCAGGTCACCGACCGGCCGCGGGTAGAAGGTGGTCTCCGGAAGCGAAAGTCGATGACCGGCATACGCTTTCGTGCCTGGCGCCCAGAGCGCCCGCATCGTCTCAAGGGTCGCTTCGAGCGCGTCGAGCCGTTCCCGCGCAGGTGGGAAGGGGATGCCGTACCCGGCGTGCTCGCGCTCGAACCATCCCGCCCCGACCCCGCAGAACGCCCGTCCGCCCGACAGCACGTCGAGCGTGGCCGCGTGCTTGGCCAGCACGCCGGCGTGGTGGAACGTCACCGGCGAGACCAGGGTCCCGAGTCGAAGGTCGGTGTCGAGGGCGGCGAGGTGACCGAGGGTCACCCACGGCTCCGGAATCGGGTCCCACGCCCGGCCGACCTGCGGTATCTGGATCAGGTGGTCCATGAGCGAGAGCCCCGCGAAGCCGATCTCGGCCGCCCGCAGCGCGACGCCACGCAGCCACTCCGAGGGATCCTCACCCCACGGAAAGGCGCTCACCTGGAGGAACACGCCCGACAACGGACCGTGCCCGGATGGTGGCGGCGCCGGAACGCGTGGCGGCTCCGGAGCGGAGTCGTCGGTGACGACGTGGACGACGTCCCACCCCTCGCCCTCGAGCTCGGGGACGACGGTGTGCATCCGCCGCAGCTGCTGGCTCAGCACCGGCGCCGGGACCGGCCGGTCGCGCTGGGTGTTGCGAGCGCGGCATACCGACGCTGCGGCGTCGACCACGACGGCCACCGCCGGCAGCCCCGCGGAGCGCGCCACCGCCAGGTATGCGGCTCGTCGCGCCGGGTCGAGGCCGAGGGTGTCGACGACCACAGTGAGCCGGCGGCGGGCACGGGCAGCAACGATCCGGTCCAGGAGATCGAACGACTCGACCGAGGCATCGAGGTCGGCCGGGCCGCTGCCGACCACCTCGCGCAAGGCATCGGAGGAGACGACTTCCGCCGCGCGGTAGCGGGCCAAGGCCCACGTCGACTTGCCCGACCCGGAGGCGCCGACGAGAACGACGACGGCGGGGTCCGGCAGGCCGGCCGGCACGCTCAGTGGAGCTGCTTGACGTCGAGTTCGCCCGCCGCGTACTGCTTCCGGAGCACCTTCTTGTCGAACTTACCGACCGAGGTCTTCGGGACCTCCTCGATGAACGCCCAGCGCTCCGGCACCTGCCAGTGCGCCACCTTGTCCTCCAGGAAGTCGGCCAGCTCGTCCGGCGTCACCGTCTCACCCTCGACGACGACCACGGACGCGAGCGGGCGCTCGCCCCACTTGTCGTCCGGGACGCCGACGACCGACGCCTCCTGGACACTGGGATGAGCCATGAGGGCGTTCTCGAGGTCGACGGAGGAGATCCACTCACCGCCGGACTTGATGACGTCCTTGGCCCGATCGGTGAGGTAGAGGAACCCCTCCTTGCTCAACGAGCCCACGTCACCGGTCCGCAACCAACCGTCGTCGCTGAACTTGGCCGCCATCTCGCGTCGGTCGGCGTCATTCTCGGTGCCGTTCTCGTAGTAGGACCCGGTGATCCACGGGCCCCGGACCTCGAGCTCGCCGACGGCCTCGCCGTCCCACGGCTGCTCCTCGCCGTCCGGACCGATCAACCGTCCCTCGACGCCGACGAGGAACCGGCCCTGAGCCGCGCGGTAGCGCCAGTACTCGTCGCTACCCACCGCCGCGGCGGCCGGCGGGATGGCCAGTGTGCCGACGGGCGACATCTCGGTCATGCCCCAGCCGTGGATGATCTCGATGTCGTGGCGGTCCTGGTACGCCCGGATCATCGCCGGCGGCGCCGCCGAGCCGCCGACCATCAGCCGGTAGCACGTGGCCGCCTTCTCAGGGTGCTCGTCGAGGTAGCGCAGCAGGTCGTTCCAGATCGTCGGGACACCGGCGCCGGTGGTGACCTTCTCGGCCTCCATCATCGCCGCGAGCGGCTCCGCCTGGAGGAACCGGTCCGGCATGATCAGCGTCGTCCCGGCCAGCATGGCGATGTAGGGAAACCCCCAGGCGTTGGCGTGGAAGAGCGGGACGACGACGAGACTCCGGTCGCCCTGGCGGACGCCGAGGCTGTAGGCGTCGGACATGGCGTGCAGGTAGTTGCTGCGGTGCGAGTACGCGACGCCCTTGGGGTTGCCCGTGGTGCCGGACGTGTAGCACATCGACGAGGCGCTGTTCTCGTCGAGGTCCTCGGGCCAGTCGAACGTGTCCGGCTGGCCGGCGAGCAGCTCGGCGTAGCCGTGAACGCCTTCGACGTGGTCGTGCGCCTCGAGCGCCGAACGCGTCTCAGCGTCGACCGGGCCGTTGACGACGACGTGCCGGATCTGGGGCGTATGCGCCAACAACTTGGCGAACGGGGCGGCCAGGGTGTTGTCGACGAGGACGACCTGGCTGCCGCCGTGGTTCGTCACGTAGACCAGCTGCTCCGGGAAGAGCCGGATGTTGAGGGCGTGGAGGACGGCGCCCATCGACGGGACGGCCAGGTAGGCGGTGAGGTGCTCGGCGTTGTTCCACATGAATGTCGCCACCCGCTGGTCACCGGTGATGCCGAGATCGCGCAGAGCACGCGCAAGCTGAGCGGCCTGCCGCCCGAGGTCGGCGAAGCTGAGGTGCCGTCCTCCCTCGGCCGTCCACGTCACCACTTCCTGGTCGGCGTGGAGCGTCGTCCCATAGCGCAGGAGCTGCGAGATCAACAACGGTGTCGTCTGCATGGTGCTCTTCATGGCGGTGAGCGTGTCACGGCCTCGGGGCTTTCGGTAGCGCGGCCAGGCGAACCTTCGCAGACCTGTAACGCTGCGGATGCTGCCTTTACCTCAACGGGGCTAGGTTCGGTCCATGCTCGTCTCGCTGCGCCGCGTCCTCGCCGTGACGGTCGTTGCCGGAGCGCTGGTGACGGGCACGGGAAGCGTGTCGTTGGCCGGGCGCGCGCCGGAGGCCGGGGTCGGCGGCCGCGGGTCGCTCTCGTTGTCATGGGAGCTGACGCCCACGGGAACCTCGGAGCGGTTCCGCGGGCTCTCCGCCGTCTCCGACTCCGTGGCCTGGGTCGGCAGCAACTCCGGGACGGTGCTGCGGACCACCGACGGTGGAGCCACCTGGGTGGCGGTCGGGCCGTCCGGAATCGGCGCCCTCCAGTTCCGCGACGTCGAGGCCACCTCGGAGCGGCATGCGGTCATCCTCGCGAGCGGATCCGGCCAGGAGTCTCGGATCTACGTCACCGACGACGGTGGCGCGTCCTGGACGCGGGCCTTCCAGAACGACGACGACCTGGCGTTCTACGACTGCATGGCGTTCAGCACACCGCAGCGCGGGCTGGCCGTCAGCGACCCGGTCGGCGGGGTGTTCCGGCTGCAGGAGACGACCGACGGCGGCCACACGTGGTCCCTCGTCGACCCTGAGGGGATGCCGCCGGCCCAGGCGACCGAGTTCGCGTTCGCCGCGAGTGGCACCTGTCTGACCGCCGGGCAGGGACAGACCACCTACCTCGCCACCGGGGGGATCGATCCGCCCCGGCTCTTCGTCAGCAAGGACCGCGGGCACACCTGGAGGGTCACCACCGTGCCGATCGTGGGCAGTCCGTCCGCCGGCGCGTTCTCGGTCCGATTCCGCGACCGGCACAACGGCATCGTCGTCGGGGGAAACCTGGCTGACGTGACCGCGTCGATCGGCACCGGCGCCTGGAGCGACGACGGCGGATGGTCATGGCATCCTGCGTCGGTGACTCCCCGTGGTTACCGGTCGGGGTCCTCCTGGCTGCCCCACGAGCGGGACGTCGCCGTTGCCGTGGGGCCCACCGGGTCTGACGTCACCACGGACGCCGGTCGCACCTGGTCGACGTTCGACTCGGGCAGCTTCGACAGCGTCGAATGCTCATCCGACGGGGCGTGCTGGGCCTCCGGCGAGCAGGGTCGCGTGGCCAAGCTCGTGGTCAGTCGCTGACGGCCGGTCGATCGTGTCCGTCGAGCACCACCGTGAACGCGAGCTGACGTTCGACGTCGACGACGACTGGGAGCTGCCCGACCTCTCGGCTCTGGTGCCGGAAGGCGGCCGGATCGAGACGGCTCAGCACGATTTGTCCGCCACCTACTACGACACCGAGCGGTCCACGCTGCGGTTGCTCGGGCTCACGTTGCGCCACCGCGAGGGCGGCGAGGACGCCGGCTGGCACCTGAAGATCCCCACCGAAGACGCCAGGACCGAGGTCCAGAGCCAGGCGGCCGCCGATTCGGTGCCCCAGTCCCTGCGACGGCGCGTCGCGGGAATCGTCGGCGACGATTCGATCAAGCCGGTCGCGACGATCCGGACCACTAGGCGGGCAACGCGCGTTCTCGACGACGGTGGGGGTCTGCTCCTGGAGGTTGCCGACGACCGGGTGACCGGCACCGCCGCCGGCGCCGACGCATACCCCGTGGTCTGGCGAGAGGTCGAGGTGGAGCTGGGCGCCGCCGGAGAGGAGGACCACCTCGACCAGGTGACGTCCCTGCTCAGGGGCGCCCGGCCGGCCGCGGTGCAGCGCAAGATCGCACACGTCTTGGGCGAGGCGCCCGTGTCGGTGCCCGAAGGGCTGCCGGCCATGGTGGTGGCCTACGTGCGCGAGCAGTGCGGCGCGATCCTCGTCGGCGACGTCGGGCTGCGGGACGATCCCACGCCGGAGGTGGTGCACGCGACCCGCGTGGGGATCCGGCGGCTGCGCAGCACGCTGCGGCTCTTCGACCACGTGGTCGCCGGCGTCCCCGAACCGCTGGACGACGACCTCGGCTGGCTCGCCGGTCTGCTCTCCCCGCTCCGCGACGCCGACATCCTCCGACACCGGCTCGGCGACGCGCTCGACGACCTCGAGCCGCAGGCCATCGTCGGTCCGGTCGCCCAAGAGGTCGAGGCGGAGCTGGAGTCGATGCGCCACGCCGCCAAGGCGGGGTGGCAGCGGGCCTGGGACGACCCTCGGTACCGCGCGATCATGGCCACCCTGGTGCGCTGGTATGCGTCGGTGCCGGTCGGCGACGACGTCAGGGTCCGGCCCAAGCGGGTGCTGCGCAAGGCGCGCCGCAAGGTCCGCCGCCGGCTGGAGCAGGCGACGGACGCCCACGGTCTGCACCAGGCCCGCAAGGCGGCCAAACGGCTGCGGTACGCCGGCGACCTCCTGGAGCCGGCCGTGCCGCGGGCCGAGGTCATCGCGGATGAGGCCAAGGAGCTGCAGACGACGCTCGGCGAGCACCAGGACTTCGCCGTCGCCGCGGAGTTCGCCCGGAAGCTGGCCGAGTCCGGACGCGTGGAGAGCGCCTTCACGTACGGCGTGCTCGCCGACCGGTTCGAGCAGCGGGCGGCGGAGATCAGGTCCGCTCAGCTCAGTGGGTGACGGGGGGCGATCTCGGGGACGTCCCCGATGTGTGGTCCTTGCCGCCCGGCCTAGCGTGCTCGGATGACCGTCACCTTTGCCGTCGTCGCCACACCCGGACCGACTCAGGCGTCGTGGGTCGAGCGGGTGCGGATGCTCGAGGACCTCGGGTATGCCGCGGTGCTGGTCCCGGACACCTTGTGGACCACGTCGCCGTTCCCGGCGCTAGCGGCCGCTGCCGTCGCGGCGCCGCGGATCCGGCTGCGGACGTGGGTTATCGCGGCACCGATGCGCAGTCCGGCGGCCGTTGTGCGGGAAGCCAAATCGGTTCAGCAGCTGAGCGACGGCCGGTTCGAGCTGGGCATCGGCACCGGTCGACCGGACGCGGCCGGCGAGGCGGAGCGTCTCGGCGTGCCCTGGCCGAGGGCGTCGGAACGGGTGGCGCAGCTGGAGGCCGTCGTGACCGCCGTGCGCGACCAGGTCGACCCGCGGCCGCCGGTGGTGATGGCGGCCAGTGGCCCCAAGGCGTTGGCGGTTGCCGGACGGGTCGCCGATCGGGTGGCCGTGGCGTTGGGTCCCCGGGCGACGCTGGCCGAGCTGGAGGCAGGAGCGGCCCGGGTCCGACAGGCCGCTCCGGACGTGTCCCTGACGCTGCAGGCCTTCGGCGTCGGGGACCGCGTGCCCGAGTACCTGCAACGGCAGGGCGTTTCCGGTCCTGACCTCGCCGCCGCGGGGTCGGTTGTGATGTTGCCCGCGGATCCGACGGCCATGGCCGACCGGCTGCGCGAGTACGCCGAGAGGCTGGGCGTCGACGAGGTCGTCGTCCCGACCGACTTCGCCCTCGACGTCGCCCCAGCCATTGCGAAAGTCTGACCGCTAGGGTGCTCGTCGTGGTGGGCACCCAGGACCACGCCCCCGACCAGCAGCCGGCGGACGCGTTCGTCTCGTTCGGTGTCACCGGGGACCTGGCCAAGAAGATGACCTTCGTCGCGCTCTACCGGCTCGAACGCGCCGGCCGCCTCGACGTCCCGATCATCGGGGTCGCGGTCAACGACTGGACCGACGACCAGCTGCGGGACCACGTCCGCAAGTCGGTGCACACGGCGATCGGGTCCCGGGAGACCGTCGACGAGGCGGTCCTCGACCGGCTCGTCGCCCGGATGCGTTACGTGGGAGGCGACTTCGCCGACGCGTCCACGTATACGAAGCTCGCCGAGGCGCTCGGGAGCGCGCAGCGACCGGTCTTCTACCTCGAGATCCCGCCGTCGCTGTTCGAGATGGCGGTCAAGGGGCTCGCCGGCGCCAACCTCACGGCTCACTGCCGCGTCGTCGTCGAGAAGCCGTTCGGCCACGACCTCGCCTCGGCGCAGGCGTTGAGCGAGTCGCTGCGCGCCATGCTCCGGGAGTCGCAGCTCTACCGGATAGACCACTTCCTGGGGAAGCTCTCGGTGCAGCAGATCCTCCGGCTGCGGTTCGCCAACACCATTCTCGAGCCGGTCTGGAACCGGCAGTACGTCGAGTCGGTCCAGATCACGATGGCGGAGAATTTCGACGTCTCCGACCGGGGCGGCTTCTACGACAAGGTCGGCGCGCTCCGTGACGTCGTCCAGAACCACCTCATGCAGGTACTGGCGATGGTCGCCATGGAACCGCCGGCCCGCGGCGGCCTCGACGCGCTCTCCGACCGGAAGCGCGACGTCTTCGCGGCCATGCCGGCCGCCGACCCCAGCGCATACGTCCGCGGCCAGTACGAGGGGTACCAGTCGGTCTCAGACGTCGCGGCCGGGTCGACGACCGAGACGTATGCGGCGCTGCGGCTCCGGATCGACAACTGGCGCTGGTCCGGCGTGCCCTTCCTCATCCGGGCGGGGAAGTCGCTGCCGGTGACCACCACAGAGGTCCGCCTAGTCTTCGAGGACCCGCCGCCGCTGGGCTTCACCGACGACGACGGGGTCCTTGAGCCCGACCAGATCGTCCTGCGCGTCGACCCGTCGGCCGGGGCGCGCGTGGTGATTCAGGCCCAGAGCCAGACCAGCGAGTCCGTCCGCTCGGTCGACCTCGACGTCGACCTCGGCGGCCCGAGCGTCCCCACTCCCTACGAGGAGCTCCTGCACGCGGCGATCGTCGGCGACGCCACGCTGTTCACCCGGGAGGACGTCGTCGAGGAGACCTGGCGGGTGCTCGCTCCGCTCCTCGACCTGCCGTCGCCCCCGGATCCGTACGAGCCGGGCAGCTGGGGTCCGCCCGCCGCCGACCGGCTGGCCGAGGACGTCGGAGGGTGGCGCGCGCCCTGGATGTAGCGCCGGAACCGTCGACGACGCGCCCCTGAGAGGTGACGAACCGGCGTCGGAATTCCTACCCTGTTGCCGTGGCGGACGTAGAGGGCAAGCGCGTCACCTGGGCGGAGGGCTTCTTCGACCTGGTCGTCGTGATAGCCGTGACCCAGGTCGCCACGCTGCTCGGGGAGCACCATCAGTGGTGGGGTCTCGGCCGCGCGTTCATCATCCTTGCGCTGGTCTACCGGACCTGGGTCATCACGTCGCTGCAGAGCAACCGGCTGGGCAGCGACTCGACATGGGACCGCACGACGTTGTTCGGAGTCGGGCTGTGCGGCCTGGTGATGGCCATCTTCATCCCGCACGCCTACGACAGCGGCGGGCTGCAGTTCGCGTTGGCCTTCTGGGTGGCGCGGGTCTTGATCTGGGGACGCTACGTCCTCCAGTACCAGGTGAAGCTGTTCAGCTCACTGGGCCTGAGTGTCGTCCTCGTCGGGCCGTTGGTCGTCGTCGGCGGACTGCTGACGGACAACTCGCGGGAGATGGTCTGGTTGCTGGCGGCATTGGTCGACCTAGCCTTGGTC
>DATLPT010000217.1:0-11158 GCA_035535635.1 Lapillicoccus sp.
CGCCTCGCGGAGCGGGCCGTCGAGGTCGCGCGCGCCAGTCGACCCGTCTCCACCGAGCGCGTCGTGCTCGCGGACGAACCGGCATACCCCGACCGGCAGTGGTGCTCGCCCTACGAGATCGACCCCTTCGACGTCCCCGACTCCGAAAAGGTCGACACGCTGGTCGACCTCACTGAGCGACTCAAGGCCGCCGACGGTGTCGCGCACACCAGGACCACCCTCCAAGCGGTGCGCGAGAACGTCTACTACGCCGACCTCGCCGGCACCTCCACGACCCAGACCCGCGTCCGCATCGAGCCGGAGCTCACGGCCACGGCCGTCGACCGGTCGACCGGCTCCTTCGAGACCATGCGCACGCTCGCCCCGCCGGCGGCCGCCGGTTGGGAGTACGTCGCGAGCGCCGCAGCCGACATGGCCGGCGAGGTCGCTGCGATCCCCGAGCTTCTCACCGGGAAGATCAAGGCGCCGTCGGTGCGGGCCGGTGACTACGACCTCGTGATCGACGGCTCGAACCTCTTCCTCACCATCCACGAGTCGATCGGGCACGCGACGGAGCTCGACCGGGTCCTCGGCTACGAGGCGGCGTATGCGGGCACGTCCTTCGCGACGTTCGACAAGCTCGGGACGTTCCAGTACGGCTCGCCGGTCATGAACGTCTCTGGCGACCGCGACACCGACTGGGGACTGGCCAGCGTCGGCTGGGACGACGAGGGCGTCGCCGGGCAGCACTGGGACATCGTCAAGGACGGGATCCTCGTCGGGTACCAGACCGACCGCGCCATGGCGGCGCTCAAGGGGCTCGGAAGAAGCAACGGCGCCGCGTATGCGGACAGCGCCCGGCACGTGCCGCTGCAGCGGATGGTCAACGTGAGCCTGCAGCCGGACCCGGCCGGCGGCACCGTCGACGACCTGGTCGGCCAGGTCGAGGACGGCATCTACATCGTCGGCGACAAGTCCTGGTCGATCGACATGCAGCGGTACAACTTCCAGTTCACCGGCCAGCGCTTCTTTCGGATCGAGAACGGCCGGCTGGCGGGGCAGGTCCGTGACGTCGCATACCAGGCGACGACCAGCGACTTCTGGCGCTCGATGGAGGCGGTCGGCGGCCCGTCGACGTTCTACCGGGGCGGTGCGCTCAACTGCGGGAAGGCGCAACCCGGCCAGGTGTCTCCAGCCAGCCACGGAACTCCGGCCGCCCTGTTTCGGGGCGTGCGGATCCTCAACACCGTGCAGGAGGCCGGCCGGTGAGCCGGGCCACTACGGTGACGCGAATGGACCATGACGCCGCCCAGGACTGGCTCGATGCGTACGTCGCCGCCTGGCTCAGCTACGACCGAGCGCAGATCGAGGCCCTCTTCACCGAGGACGTCAGCTACCGGTACCACCCGTATGACGAGCCGATCGCCGGTCGTGACGCGGTGGTTGCCTCCTGGCTCGGGGAGGACGCCGCCGAGGGCGCATCGAGCCGTGACCAGCCGGGCACCTACGAAGCCGCGTACACCCCCGTGGCGGTGGACGGGGACGTCGTCGTGGCAACGGGCCGCTCGACGTACCGCACCGAGCCCGGCGGCCCGGTCGACCGCATCTACGAGAACTGCTTCGTGATCCGCTTCGACGACGCGGGGCGCTGCCGCGAGTTCACCGAGTACTACCTGAAGCAGCCCCGGTGACGCGGCTGTCCTCCCCTCAGGAGGTGGTCGAAGCGGCGCTCGCGGCCGCGAGGGCCGACGGACTCGTCGTGCTCGTCACCGACCGGTCGGAGGCGAACCTGCGCTGGGCCAACAGCTCCCTGACGACCAACGGTGAGATGACGTCCCGTTCGGTCACGGTGATCGCCACCGCCGGCACCGGCGAGAGCGCGAGCGCCGGAGTGGTGGGCCGCACGTTGACCGACGCCGACGCCGTCCGGGAGCTGGTTGCGGACGCTGAGGCGGGTGCACGGGCGGCCGACCCGGCGCCGGACGCGGCGCCGCTTGTCACACCGGAGCAGGCGGGCGTGGGCAGCGACTTCGACCTCGTGCCGGAGGCGACCAGCATCGGTGCCTTCTCTCAGCTGGCCACCGACCTCGGAGAGGCGTTCGGAGCCGGGCATCAGCACTTCGGCTTCGCCGAGCACATCGTCGACTCGGTGTACATGGGGTCGTCGACCGGGCTGCGGCTGCGTCACGTGCAGCCCACTGGCCGGCTCGAGATGAACGCCAAGAACGCCGACTGGTCCGCGTCGAGCTACCTCGCCTTCGCGTTCCGTGACCCGGCCGAGGCGGACGTCGCCGCCGCCGAGGCCGAGCTGGCCCGTCGGCTCGGCTGGGCGGAGCGCCGGCTCGACCTCCCGGCCGGACGCTACGAGACGATCCTGCCGCCGACCGCCATGGCCGACCTGCTCGTCGAGGCGTACTGGGAGTCCGGCGCCCGCGCCGCGGACGAGGGCCGGTCCGCATACTCGGGCAAGCTCGGCGAGCGGCTGTCACGGCTCCCGCTCGAGCTGTTCAGCGACCCGACCCGACCCGGGCTGGAGTGCGCGCCCTTCGTCGTCGCGCCGGCCTCGACCGCGGACACGTCGGTGTTCGACAACGGGCTCCCGGTGCCGCGGCAGGACGTGATCGCCAAGGGCGAGCTCGTCTCGCTGACCGGGTCGAGAGCGTATGCGCGCGACCACGACACGCCGGTGCGGCTGGAGTCCGACAACCTCGTCCTCGAGGCGCCGGGGGCGACAGGCACCTTGGACGACCTGGTGGCCGGCACCGCGCGCGGCCTCTTGCTGTCGACGCTCTGGTACATCCGCGTCGTCGACCCGCAGACATTGTTGCTGACCGGACTGACCCGCGATGGCGTCTACCTCGTCCAGGACGGTGAGGTCGTCGGTGCGGTCAACAACTTCCGCTGGAACGAGTCGCCGCTCGACGTCCTGGACCGGATCACCGAGGTCGGCGCCACGGTCCGCTCCTACCCGCGCGAGTGGGGCGACTGGTTCACCCGGGTCGCCATGCCGCCGGCCAGGGTGGCCGACTTCAACATGAGCAGCGTGAGCGCAGCCCAGTAGGTGCTCGACCGCGACCTTGGTCCGACCCTTCGTCCCTGGCCAGGTATACGTTCGCGGGCGTGACTTCACACTCCACCGAGACGACCCGCAGCCTCACGCGGCCCCGCACCGACGCCGACCGCGTTGCGGACGACTACTTCGACGGCGCGATCGCGCTCAGTCCCATCATGGCGACCAACGCCGGCATCCCGGGCCACGAGGAGGACCTCGACGACTTCTCTCCCGCGGGCCTCGCCGCGATGTCCCAGCTGCGGCAACGGGCCCTGGTCGCCCTCGTCGACGTCGAACCGGTGGACGACGTCGACCGCGTCACCATCGCGGCGCTCCGCGACCGGCTCGGGCTAGGCGAGGAGATCCACACGGCCGGTCTGGACGAGATGTCGCTCAACGTCATCGCCTCGCCCTTGCAGGAGCTCCGCGACGTGTTCGACTTGATGCCTCAGGACTCGGATACCGACTGGCGCACCTTCGCCAGCCGGATGAGCAAGCTGCCGTCGGCGCTCGGGCGCTACCGCGAGTCGCTCCTCGCGGCCCGGGACAAGGGCAACGTAGCGCCACGCCGGCAGGTCGAGCAGGGCGTCATCCAGTGCGCCGATCTCACCGCCGACGACGGCTACTTCGCCACCCTCGTCGCCAGTGCGTCGGTCGACGACCAGCCGCTCGACGGCACCACCCGCGACGCCCTGGCGACCGCCGCGGCGGAGGCGGCCGACGCATACCGGAACATGGGTGAGTTCCTCCGGGCCGAGCTGCTCGACACCGCGCCCGAGGCCGACGCCTGCGGGATCGACCGCTACCGGCTCATGTCGCGGCACTTCGTCGGCGCGACGGTCGACCTGGAGGAGACGTACCGGTGGGGCCTTGAGGAGTGCGCCCGGCTGGACGAGCAGATGCGGGCGGTGGCGAACCAGATCAAACCCGCGGCGACGATAAAGGAGGCGATCGCCGCCCTCGAGGCCGACCCCGCATACCAGCTGGAGGGCAAGCCGGCCCTCAAGGAGTGGATGCAGGGCAAGGCCGACGAGGCGATCGCCATCCTCGGCGAGGAGCACTTCGACATCCCCACGCCGATGCGCCGCATCCAGTGCATGATCGCGCCGACCGAGCAGGGCGGCATCTACTACACGCCGCCGAGCGACGACTTCAGCCGGCCGGGCCGGATGTGGTGGTCGGTGCCCAAGGGTGTCACCACGTTCGGCACGTGGAAGGAGCTGACGACCGTCTACCACGAGGGCGTCCCCGGACATCACCTGCAGTGTGCCCAGGCGGTATACCGGTCCGAGCTGCTCAACAAGTGGCGTCGTCTGGACGCCTGGACCTCCGGTCACGGCGAGGGGTGGGCTCTGTATGCGGAGCGGCTCATGGCCGAGCTCGGGTACATGGAGGACCCTGGCCACAGGATGGGCTGGCTCGACGGGCAGTCGCTCCGGGCGGCGCGTGTGGTCATCGACATCGGCGTGCACTGCGGGTTCGATGCTCCGGAGGAGGTCGGCGGGGGCGCGTGGACCTACGACAAGGCGTGGCAGTTCCTCACCAACCACGCGAACCAGGGCGAGGCGTGGCTGCGGTTCGAGCTGAACCGCTACCTCGGCTGGCCAGGGCAGGCGCCGTCGTACAAGATCGGCGAGCGGCTCTGGCTGGAGCTGCGCGACCAGGTCCGCGAGCGGGAGGACGGCGCCTTCGATCTCAAGACGTTCCACCGCAAGGCCCTCGACCTAGGCGGCATCCCGCTCGACACGCTCCGTTCCGCGGTGCTCGGGGAGCTCTGAGGTCGAAGGAGCGGTGACGCATGAGTGCTGAACAGCGGGTCGACGACAGCGCGACGCTCGAGGCGGCGTCACGAAGAGCGGCGGCGAGCGGGATCGCCCTCATCAGACTCGGTCGGCAAGCTGTCCGGGTTCGCCGCGCCGTAATCACCGGCTGGTTGTCCGACTTCACCGGTCAGCAGCGCGCGGGTCTCTGGGTCGTCGGCGGCACCATGGCGGCGGGCGGCCGTCGTCACGCTGGTCCTTGGCGCGGCCCCTGAGCCCGGCTCGCCGCGGTCCGGCTGACAGAATCGGCGCGTGCCCATCGCGCTGACCCTGCTGGCCATCGTGGCCGTCGTCGTCGGCGTTTCGGCGCTCGCCCGCCGCTACAGCGTCTCGGCTCCCCTGGTGCTCACCGCGGTCGGCATTCTCATCTCGTTCGTGCCGGGGGCGCCGGATATCAAGATCGGACCAGAGCTCATCCTGCTCGGGATCCTGCCCCCGCTCCTGTACGCGGCGGCGATCCGCACCTCGCTCGTCGATCTTGGTGCCAACAAGAACGTCATCGGCCTGCTGTCCGTGGGGCTGGTGATCTTCACCGCCGCTGGGGTCGGCCTGGTGACGTGGTGGCTGATGGACATCCCGCTCTCAGCGGCCATCGCCCTCGGTGCCGTGGTCGCACCACCCGACGCCGTGGCGGCGACGTCAGTGGCCCGCCGCATCGGTCTCCCGCGTCGCGTGGTGACGATCCTCGAGGGCGAGTCCTTGTTCAACGACGCCACCGCGATCACCATTCTCCGCACGGCGATCGTCGCCATCGCTGGGTCGGTGACCGCGTTCGACGTCGGGATCGAGTTCGCGCGAGAGGCGCTGGGGGGCATCGCGGTCGGACTCGCGGTCGCCTGGATCCTGGCGCAGGTCCGGCGCCGCGTCAGCGACACGACCACCGACACGGCGATCTCGTTCATGGCGCCCTGGCTGGCCTACCTGCCGGCCGAGCTGATCCACGCGTCCGGCGTGCTCGCCGTCGTCATCGCCGGCGTACTCCTCGGCCACAAGGCGCCACTCATCCAGACCGCACCGTCGCGGTTGGCGGAGCGCATCAACTGGACGACGATCCAGTACCTTCTCGAGAACGCCGTCTTCCTCATCCTCGGGCTGCAGGTCCATTCGATCGTCGAGGGCGTGGCCAACTCGCCCCTGGGTCTGCCGCGCGCGATCCTCGTGGCCGTCGCCGTCTTCCTGACTGTCGTCGTCCTGCGTCCCGTGTGGATCCTGTCGTTCGGGGTGATCCTGCAGCTCACGCCCGGCTTGAGCCGGCCGGACGCATTCTGGCGTAACGGTTCCGTGCTGTCGTGGGCCGGTATGCGTGGCGTCGTGACCCTGGCTGCGGCGCTCCTGCTGCCTTCCGAGACGCCGTTCCGTGAAGTGCTGGTCTTCGTCGCGATGGCCGTCGTGGTCGGCACGCTGCTCATTCAGGGTCTGACGCTGCCGGCGGTGGCGAGGGCGCTGGACGTGCACGGCCCCGACCCCCGCGAGGACGCGCTACAGACCGCCTCGGTGCTCGAGCACGCCGTCAGCAAGGGCAACGAGGAGCTGGAACGCCTGTCCGACGACACCACACCGCCGCAGGTCGTCGACCAGCTCCGCGCCGTCGGCCAGCGCCGCACCCACTTGGCCTGGGAGCGGCTCGGCGAGACGCGGGATGACGAGCCGAGCCCGAACGAGGCATATCGACGGCTGCGCCGCAAGATGCTCAAGGCCGAGCGGGAGGAGGTACTGCGGATCCGGGACACCGGTTCGGTGGACCACGACGTGCTCGACGAGGTCATGCAGACCCTCGACCTCGAGGAGTCGATGCTCACCATCGCCGATGACCGCAGCCGGCGGTCCGCGGACCGGCTCATCCTCACTCCCGAGTCGCAGCGCGGCGACTGCGATCACCTGCGCGACGCCTCACAGAACTGCCGGCCCAACACCCCTGAGGGGTGCGGCGACTGCCTCCGGGAAGGGCTGGTCTGGGTCAACCTGCGAATGTGCCTCGGCTGCGGCAACGTCGGCTGCTGCGACTCCTCGATCGGCAACCACGCGACGAAGCACCACCGGAAGACCGAGCATCCGGTGATGCGCAGCTTCGAGCCGGGTGAGGCGTGGCGGTGGTGCTACGTCGACGAGCTGCTCGGCTGAGCGTTCGTCAGTCGGCCATCAACCCGTGGGCGTGGGCCCAGCGCGCCGCCGCGCCGCGGTTCGGGACGTCCAGCTTGCGCAGGATGTTCGACACGTGCACGTTGACCGTCCGCACGCTGATGAAGAGCTGATTGGCGATATCGCCGTCGGTCAGGCCTACAGCAACCAGCCTGAGCACCCGGTTCTCCTGGTCGGTCAGCGATCCCGCACCCGTACCCCGAAGCCGGGCCGCCCGGCCCAGGCCGGCCACCCGGCAGCGGCGAGCCAGGTCCTCGACCTCGCGCCGCAGCGGCACATGGCCTTCGCTCAGCTCGTCTGCGTGTCGCAGCGCCTCCGCGACAGCGGACCGGTCCAGGGGCTCGCGCGCCGCGCACTCTGCGGCCCGCCACCAGGCGTAGGCGGCCCGGTGCACGTAGCTCATGCCCGACCAAATCCGGGCAACCTCGACCCAGTCGTCGACGGTGTCGCCCTCGGTGACGCGCTTGCGTTCAGCCTCCCAACCAGCGAGGTCTCCTCGGATCGGGGCGATCGTGTCCCGGGGGCGGAAGGGGTCCTCGTCGAACTCGTCGACGAAGCGCCGCCGCAGCCCCTCGATCGTCATCCGCCTCCCGACCGCATCCTCGACGCCGGCCGGATCGCGGTCACGACGAGCGGTCTCGGCGACGTCGGCGCACGCTCGCATGGCCAGCGTGAGCAACCCACCACACAGGGAGTGTTCCAAGGCCGCCTCGACGACCAACAGGTGGTGGAGACCCGAAAGGGCAGCCTCGTAGGCGTCCGCGGGTTGCCGTGACCAGTGGTGGTGCTCCGCATCCAGCACCGCCTGCTCGCGGTCGGACTCGAACCCCTCCCAGTTGCCCTCCCGCGGCGTTGGTTCATGGTCCCTGAGCAGATCGACTCGAGCCCGCATTAGGGCTATGGCTGATCGAGTCGACACAGCCCCCGGCCGTGTGGGCTGCGCGTACATGGCGTCCACCGTCGCGGCCGCGTCCGCGACCCGGCCAAGCTCCAGAGCCGCTTCAGCGCCGTTCAGTCGGAGCACCTGGGTACGACGCGACGAAGTCAGCCCATGCTCCACGGCCAGGGCGAGCCCGAGACGAGACGTTTCCAGGACGTCCTCGAGCCGTCCCGACTTCAGCCAGATGTCCGACACCGGGTAGATGTACGCCAGCCGACATCGGACACTGCCGTCGTCCCGGGAGATGTCCTCTGCTCGAGCGGCCAACGCGTTGCTGCGTTCCGCGTCTCCCGCTCTCTGCGCGATGGCGACCCGCCAGAGCAGGGCGTCGACGACTCGGGGCCACCACCCGCACCGTTCGGCCATCACCTCGCTTTGTTGGAAAAGGCGTTCGGCCTCGGCCAAGATCCCTCGACGCGCGGCGGCGATACCGAGATAGAGGACCAGCGCCACTAGGGACTCACTCTCCGGGATGGAATAGTCGTTCACGAGCTGTTGCGCGCGCGACTGCGAATCCGGGTCGGTAGTGAAGATCCGTACTCGCGCCGAGTCGGCAAGGACGATTCCGCGTTCCGCCGGATCCGGCCAGCCCTGGAACGTCGCCCACAGCCGTTCGGCCACCTCGACTTGCTCTCCGCGGCGACCCGCGGCGTCCAGCGCCCAAAGGGTTCGGGTCGCGACGTTGCCCTGTCCCTGTCCAGGAAGGCGCGTCTCCGGATGCTGGTCCCACAGGTCTAGGACCCGCTGGCCCCAGGTCCCCGCTTCGTCGAAGGCGGTGAGATCCCACGCTCGGTCGGCGGCCATGATCGAGGTTCGCAGCTCGTTCCGCCATGAACCGGCTGCGCGGTAGTGCACGCCCGCCTCAGGGGCGAGATCACGCGGCGCGATGCTCTCCAGCACCACGGCCAGACGCTCGTGCAGGTCGGCGGAGAGTCCGGTCGACCGATCGAGGGCAGCCTCCCGCAGCAGGGCGTGTCGCGGCCGGACCGTCTCGCGCTCCACAACAACCAAGGCGGCGGCCGCGAGCTCCTCGACCGCGGCCCGACCGTCGTCACCGATCCCGCTGACCGAGGCCAGCTGCTCCACGGTCAGCGGACGACCCGCATGCGCCAGAAGGCTCATCAACAACCGGCCGCGGCTCGACACGGAATCCAGCCGGGCGCCGAGCAGGCCGGCCACCCGTCCTGGCAGCGCCGATTCGTGGGACGAGCCGAGCGCCGCGACCAGCTGCTCGGTGAAGAACGGGTTTCCCTCGCTGCGGGCGAAGATAAAGTCGGCGGCCTCCACTGGGACCGCCACGCCGAGCTGACCGAGCTGCTGGTCGAAAGCCTGACGGTCCAGCGGTTCGAGCCGGAGCTCCGCGAGCCGTGAGGACATCTGCGCGCGGGACAGCCAGGACTGGGCCGGGGCGCCGAGGTCCGACTCGTCGCTGCGGAAGGTCGCCACCAGCTGCAGGTCGGCGTCGACGCGGCCCAGGATGAGGTAGGACAACAGGTTCAACGTCTTGGGGTCCGCCCAGTGCACGTCCTCGACGACGAGCACGACCGGTCGTGCGTCGGCCATCTCGGCGAGCAGCTCGCCGATCGCGAGAAAGAGCTCCTCCTCCCCGGTCTCGGCGCCGTCACCCGGCAGATCGTGCTGAGGCAACAGCGCGCGAAGGGCCGCCCGGAGGGACGGACTCAGACCACTCAGTGCACGAGCGACGGCCGGCCGGACGTCGGCATGCCGCGAACCCAGGGCGTCCATGACCGGCAGCAGGGGCATGGCGCCGGACAGGGGTGCACAACGGCCCTCGAGGTGCAGACCACGCCGGCCGGCGACCCACTCAGCCACCAAACTGCTCTTGCCGACGCCGGCGTCGCCGACGACCAACAGGTGGCGACCCGCTTCGGCTCCGGCGTCAAGCTGATGCAGCTCGGCGTCCCTGCCCACCAGAACCGGAGCACCGGCCATGGACTCATGATGCCGCGTGATCCTGCTCAGAGGGGACCACCACTTAGGCTCGCGGCCATGCCGACGCCCCGGGTGCACCTCGTCCTCGCGAGCGCCTCGCCGGCTCGCCGGGCGACGTTGCGCACAGTCGGCATCGAACCGACCGTCATTGTCAGCGACGTCGATGAGACCAACGCGGTGGCCGACGCCGAGAGCCGGCACGGCAGGCTCCAGCCGGCCGACGTCGCCTTGCTTCTCGCCCGCGCCAAGTGCGAGGCGGTCGCCACGGATCTCACCACCAGCGCCCTGGTCCTCGGCTGCGACTCGGTTCTCGAGCTGGACGGCGAGGCCCATGGCAAACCCCGCGACGCAGCGGAGGCGACCGACCGCTGGCGGCGGATGCGCGGAGGATCCGGCACGCTGCATACCGGCCACTGGCTTCGCGACGAGCGACCGGCGGACGACGGGGGCACGGGCGCCACGCTCGGTGCCACCGCCTCGACCACCGTTCGATTCGCCGACCTCAGCGACTCGGAGATCGACGCGTACGTCGCCACCGGGGAGCCGCTGCGCGTGGCCGGCGCCTTCACCGTCGACGGCCTCGGCGGAGCGTTCGTCGAGGGCATCGACGGCGACCACCACAACGTCGTAGGCCTGTCACTCCCGCTGCTGCGCGAGCTGCTGGCCGAGATCGGCATCGGCTGGTTCGAGGTCGCCGGCGCGCCGCCCCGCTAGAGCCGCGGCGTCACGGGAAGTAGATGGGCCCGTCGAGGTGGCTGACGATGAGGTAGTTCTGGATCCACCACACCTGTTGGCCGAGACCGAGCAGCACGACGCCGACCAGGCCCCAGACCTCCCAGCGCCGCCACCACCTCAACCGCAGGAACCAGGCGATGAAGAGCGCGAACGGGAAGGCCAGCAGCGCATAGCGGAGCCGGGATGGTCCGGTGTTGGTGACGAGCAGCTGGTATGCGGGATATGCCCCCGCCCAGCCCCAGAGCTCCGGGCCCCACCGCCATGATCGCTTGGAGAGCATGAACCACCCGAACGCGATGACGATGGCGATGCCGCCGACGATGCCCAGCCAGCCGTACGCGAAGTCGAGGTAGTTCCACCATGAGGAGATCTTGATGTCGGTGCCGATCTTCCACGCCTGCATCGTGTCGGCGTAGCCGGCCGGGTTCTTGGTGACCGCCCCGATGATCGCCGGCCAGAGGAACGTCAGCGCGCCGGCCTCGACGACGAGCGCCCCGAGGAGCACCTTGTCCCGCACCCGGAACTCGTCTCGCTCCTGCC
>DATLPT010000218.1:0-9030 GCA_035535635.1 Lapillicoccus sp.
GAGGTCAGCAGCGCGTCGAGCGACTCCACGTGCGCGGCGGTGAGCTGCCCCGCGCCGCACCCCGCTTCGACGGCGAGCAGCCGCCACACCCGCGTCCGCAGGGCCCGCGGCAGCGCGAGCAGCGCCGGGGCCGACCAGGGACCGTCTCCCAGTGACGGCCGCACATCGCGCGCCTGATCCTCCAGGTAGTCGGCGTCCTCCCGAAGCATCTCCGCGCTACGCGCCAGAGCCGCGGCGATGCCCGGCCCTAGCTCGTTCTCCAACGCGCGCATGAACCCGCGCGCCCGGACCCGCGCGAAGGTCGGGTCCTCGTTGTGCGGGTCCCGCCACGGCTGGAGCTCGTATGCGGCGCAGGCCGCTTCGGTCTCGGCGCGCCCCAGCGTGATGAACGGCCGGACGAACAACCCGCGCCGGCGCGGCATGCCGGACAAGGACCGCGAACCGGAGCCGCGGGCGAGCCCGAGCAGCACCTGCTCCGCCTGGTCGTCCCGGGTGTGGCCGATGAAGACCGCCGCGGCCCCCAGCCGATCCGCGGTGTTCTCCAGCGCGCGGTACCGCGCCGACCGCGCCGCGCCCTCCGGGCCAGACCCGTCCCGCGGAACGCGCACCGTCTGGACCTCGACCGGGTCCAGACCGAGGGCTCGGCACTGCGTGGCCGCGGACTCGGCGACCTGACTGGACTCCGGTTGCAGACGATGGTCGACCACGAGCCCGGCCGCCTTGATGCCGCGCTTCGGCGCCTCGAACCCGACCGCGCCGGCGAGCGCCAGCGAGTCGGGGCCGCCGCTGCAGCCGACCAGGACGACCGAGTCCGGCGGGAGCTGAGCCAGCTCGGTCCGCACCGCGAGGCGCGTCGCGGCGACCGCGGACGCCGGACCGGTCACGACCGGGCCCCTGTCACGCCGGGGCCCCTCATCGGCCGTGGACGCGCCGAACCCAGGCCTGAGGTGAGCCGATCTCGGCCGGTGTCGGCAGGTTCTCGGGGGACGACCAGACGGCGTTGAAGTCGTCGAGACCGACCCGTTCGAGGACGCCGCGCACAAAGCCCGCGCCGTCGGAGTACTGCCGCATCTTCGCCTCGAGCCCGAGGACGCGCCGCAGGATGAGGTCGACGCCGGAGACCCCCTGACGCCGCTTGGTGAAGCGCTCGCGGATCACCCCGACGGTCGGGATGACCTGAGGTCCGACCTCGTCCATCATCACGTCGGCGTGCCCCTCGAGCAGGGACATCACCGCGGTGATCTCCTCGACCTTCGTCCGCTGCTCCGGGGTGAGGAGGATCTCGGCTAGCCCCTGCGACCCGGGCTGGAACGCCTCGGGCAGGCGTCGGGCGATCTCTTGCAGACGCCCGGCCAGCTCGGTCGGCGTCGGCGCGATGTCGACGGTCAGCTCACGTGTGCGGGCGATCATGTGGTCGCGCAGCCACGGGTTGGCGGTGAACTGCAGCCGGTGGGTCTCCTCGTGCATCGCCACCCATAGGCGGAAGTCGTGGGTATCCACCTCCAGCTCGCGCTCGGTCTGGACGATGTTCGGCGCGACGAGCATGAGCCGCGGGACGCCCTGCGGCGCCAGGTCGTACTGGCCGAGGACCTTGCTGGCGAGGAACGACATGACGGCGCCCGTCTCCGCACCGGTCACCTTGCCGCCGATCGCGGTCACGGCGTTCGGCGCATTCCTCGAGATGCCGGACGTCACCTTCTCGATGACCGGTGCGACCAGCGAAGCCATCGACTCGATGTTGAGGTCCATCCAGCCCGGCCGGTCGACGACAAGCACGGGCGGCGCGTCCTCCGGGCTGTGCAGACGGGTGGTCGACGCGATCGGCTCCCGGGCGGCGGCCGCGGCCTCCCGGAGCTCCCCGACGATCGCCGTGGCCTCGGACGGCGTGACCCGCGGCCCGGCGTTGACCAGGCGGCGGCCCGTCGCCTTGGCGAACTCCCAGTCGACGTACTGCGGGCGGCCTCCCGGCTGCTCGTCGGGAATCTTGGCCAGCTCGCTCATTCGTATCGTCCCTAGTGTTGTCCGGCTCGTCTCGCCCTCAGCGGCACCCACACGAGGCTAGTACCGCTACGAACCGGTCCAACGCGGCCCGCGCGGCCTCCGTTCCCGCCTGCGGGCCGGTCCCGTTGGCGATCGCCGCGAAGGTGAGCAGCCGCCCGTCGGTCGTGACGACGGTGCCGGCCAGCGCGTTCGCTCCGGTCAATGTGCCGGTCTTGGCCCTGGCCACCCCCGCTGCGGTATGCGTCCCGACCTCGTCGAAGCGGGTGGCCAGGGTGCCGGTGAGTCCGGCAACCGGCAGGTCGCGAAGTGTGTTGGCCATCCCCACGAGCTTGGCGCTGGTCCCGAGGGCCATGACGTCACCGAGGACGCGCGCCGGTAGCTGGTTCTGCCGGGACAGCCCGCTGGCATCGACGGTGGCGAGGCCGGAAAGGTCGACCCCCAAGCCGGCCACGGTGTCGCGGACGAAACGGGCCGTCTCCTCGAACCCGGGCGGCGTCCCCTTTCGGTATGCGGCCTGCCGGGTCAGCGACTCGGTCAGGGCGTTGTCGGACTCGTCGAGGGCCAGGGCCAGCTGGTCGGCGACCGGGGCCGACGTCACCGAGGCGAGGGTGGCCGCTCCTTCCGGGGCCTTGGCCTGTTCACCCACCGACGCCCTGATGCCCGCGGCCCTCAGGCCGGCGACGAAGGCGGCACCCACGGCGGCCGCGGGATCGGGCGGTCCGGGCCGGCCGGGGACCGCCCGCTGCGACGACAGGCCGATAGCCGCCACGGCGCCGGTGACTCCCGAAGGACGGAACCCCGGTGACCAGGTCGGCGCGAGGAGCGGGCCCGGCGCATACGACAGATCGAGGGACACCGTGGCGGAGCCGGTTCCCTTGCTGCGCAGCGCGTTGGCGGTGCCGGTGACGAGGTCGCCGAGTCCGGCCCGGCCGGCCACCGCCTTGGTATCACCGGCGCCGGGGTTGAGCAGGGTGTCGCCGCCGGCGACGAGGACCACCCGGTCCGGGGCCCCGCCCTGGACGACCTTGGTCGTGAGTGTTGCACCGGCCGGGAACGTCGCATCCACCGCGGCAGCGGACACGAGCTTGAGGCTGGACGCCGGCAGCAACGGGTCATCGGCCCTGACGTCGAGGAGATGGTCGCCGGTCGCGGCGTCCCGGACGGTAAGGCCCAGGTTTCCGGCCAGCGCCGGATCGGCGAGCGCCGTGGACGTTGCGCCCCGGAGTCCCTCGGGCGTGGGTACCGGCTGCTGCTCGCCGGAGGTCACGAGCGGGATACCGGCGTCCGCGTCCCGCGGCTGGGCCACCGTCGTCGTCGCGCTCGGCGTCGGCGTGGACGTCGCCGAAACCGGGTCAGGTGGGTTGGCCCGGGTCAGCACACCCGGGACCACGTCGTAGGCGTCGAGGGTCAGGTAGCCGATGACGAGGACGGTGGTCACGACGACGACACGACGCCTGACGACACGACGCACGTCCCTCGACCTCCCTGCTGTCCGGCCCGTTCTGACAAGATGCGAGGCACGATTCTCCCCGACGACACCGGTCGCGCGGGGATGCCACCCGGCCGAGGGGGTCAACGTGGAGTTCTACGTCACCGTCGAGATCCCCAAAGGGGCGCGGAACAAGTACGAGGTCGACCACGAGACCGGTCGGATCCGGCTGGACCGCCTGCTGTTCACGTCGATGAGCTACCCGGCCGACTACGGGTATGTCGAGGACAGTCTCGGTGACGACGGCGACCCGCTCGACGCGCTCGTGCTCCTCGACGAACCCACCTTCCCCGGGTGTCAGGTGCTGGCGCGACCGATCGGCGTCTTCCACATGACCGACGAGGCCGGCGGTGACGACAAGCTGCTGTGCGTGCCCGCCAACGACCCCCGGCAGGCGCACATCACCGAGATCGAGCACGTCAACGAGTTCGACCGGCTGGAGATCCAGCACTTCTTCGAGACCTACAAGGACCTCGAACCGGGCAAGTCAGTGGAGGGTGCCAGCTGGGACGGCCGCGAAGGCGCCGAGCGGTGCGTCACCGAGGCGTTGGCCCGGGCGTCCGAGGTGGGCCTCACCACGGCGCGCTGGCGGCTTCCGAACACCCAGCACTGACCCGCGGCGTCTAGAGCCTCAGGCCCACCAATCGCGCGAGAACGGCGACGACGAGGAACGACAGCATCCCGGCGAGCACGACGACCGAGATGACGCACGCTAGCGTGACGAGCACCGACAGCGGTCGCGACATCTCGGTGAAACCCGCGGTCATAATCGCCGTCGCGGCAAGCATCACGAACGCGCTTCCTGCTAGCACGATGACCAGGACGTGATGCCCGCCAAGCGTGGCCACGGCCGTCAGCGTGGAGGTGTGGTCCAACCACTCGCCGACCGCCTGCATCCACAGCACCACCGCGAGGTCGGCGATCATCAGCAGCCACAACCAGAAGGTCCTGCGGCGAGCCGGCTTTGCTGTCGTGGCCAGGCCCACGGCATTTCGCCTCTGGAGCATGGTCACCACCTCCTGCTGAGGATCAGTGGCGCTGCTCCGGTCGGCATTCCACGGGTCACCGTCGGACTCGGGACCGTCTGCACTCGCCAGCGTGATCCCGATCAATGGCGGCGCTTCTCGAGCGCTCAGGGCGGTACTCATTCGCCGCTCGTGGTCGAGTCCGACCAGCGTGATGGCCGGGCGAGGGTTGATGACTGCTCGTCTTAATGTCGAGGTCCAGAGCGCCATGCCGCACCTGCCTTGACCAGAATTTGATCGGTATAGGTAGAGTAGATCTACTGATTCTGGGGTAACAAGTGATGGAGTGGCACGAGAGTAAAGTGGAATCTGGATGTAACGGTTCGGCAACTTCACCGTCATCTTGCTCGACTCTGACGCCAACTACGGGTATCTACTGGCGTCGGCTCAATCTCTACAGCGACCAGCAGAGTCCATCACCGAGGAGAACCGTGGCCGCTCCGGCGACGCAGGCCCTCCGACTGGCGCGTGCCCTACGGGAACTGCGCAAGTCGACATGGGATGACCGAACGCTCACCCAGGCCCAGCTCGCAAAAGTGCTCAGCCGGGAAGGCCGGGTCGCCACCGCAACCCTGGCCTCGTGGGAATCCACGACCAACCCCAAGCTGCCGCCACCAGAGAAGCTGCGTCTCTATGCACTCTTTTTCGCCACGCCGCGGTCAGTGGCCAACAACGAGCCGCGAATCGTGGCCGAAGAGGATCTCACGCCCGAGGAGCGAACCGCGTTCAACGTCCTGAAGACCACCCTGCTCGAGCTCCGCGCGGCCGTCCGGCTCCCGGGCGCTTCAGCCGACCCAACCCTGGTCGCGCGGTACACCTGGGAGTTCCCTACCGGTCCGATCACCATCATCTGTCCGGAGACACCTGCAAAGGAGCGGTCTCCGCTCGCCTCGAAGAGCGACCCGAACTACACGCGCCTCTACCGTTACGCCGACCTCGATGCGCTCATCGAGCTCTACGGACACCTGCGCGCGACCAACCCCCAGCTTGAGGTGTTCCACCGGTTGCCGTCGGAAGTCAAGGCGGACGATCTGTCCGGGCACCTCGTTCTGCTGGGCGGCGTCGGGTGGAACGACGTGACCCGGCGCTTCTTGAAGACGCTCGGGCACGTACCGATCTCGCAGTTCTCCCAAGATGACGTACCCGCGGGAGAAATCTTCGCAGCGAGCAAGGAGAGCGGAAGACAGACCTATCGACCGGTCATGGAGACGGACGCCGACGGGTCGGAGCTCCTCGTCGAGGACGTCGCCCTTCTCCTCCGAGTCCCCAACCCACACAACATCGACCGGACACTGACCATCTGCAACGGCGTTTACAGCCGCGGCGTACTAGGCGCTGTTCGCTGTCTCACCGATGCGGTTGTGCGCGACAGCAACGAGGCCTACCTGGCAACACGGTTCCAGGGCGCCTTCGGGATTCTGATGCGCGTTCCCATCGTTCGCGGAGAGGCCCTCACCCCGGATCTGGAGAACGCGAGCACTCGGCTGTACGAGTGGCCAGCATGAGGGGAGCCGGCACTGTGAGACGCGGCCCTCGTCAACGCTCCTCGCACGCCGGCCTCATGCACGACGCGTCCCGTGACCGCACTCCGTCGTCGCCCTCGCGCGTGGCACGGCTCGACGCCATCGTGGTCCCGACGGCTCGTCCGGCGTCATCGCTGCAGCACGCCATCCGCCTCTCAGCCGATCTCGGGGTGCCGCTCCTTGCGCTATGCAGTCGCCAGGCGCACGCCGAACAGGTCGTCGCCAGAATCAGGGCGGCCGGGAGCCGTGGCCTGGCCGTGGGCGTCCCCAAGGGGTACGTAATCGAACAGGCTCCCACGCATACCGCGGCGGCAGCTTTCCGCACCGCGAGCTTCGGACGACGCACCGACCTCAGCGTCAAGCGGAACCTCGGGCTGCTCGTCGCCCGGATGCGCGGCTGGCGCAAGGTGCTCTTCCTCGACGATGACATCGTCGGCGTGCGAACCGACGACATCGAGCGCCTCGAGCGGCAGCTCGACCATCACCCTGTCGCCGGAATGGTCTGCGACGACTTTCCCGACAACTCCGTGGTCTGCCATGCGCGCCGCCAGGTCGGGCTCTACCAGGGCAACTTCGTCTCTGGAGCAGCCCTCGGAGTCAACTGCGCCGACAACCCCCTTTGCTTCTTCCCGGATGTCTACAACGAGGACTGGTTCTTCTTCGCCAGCGCGGCGGCCGACCGGACGCTGCCGATGGTCGGTCGGGCGCGACAGGCGGAGTACGACCCGTTCGCCGATCCGGTCCGCGCCAGGCATGAAGAGTTCGGCGATCTCCTGGCCGAAGGGTTGTACGCCCTTTTCGAGGAACAGCCGGATCGCACCCTCGAGCAGCATGTCGACGCCGCGGACGAGGCGTATTGGGCGAGGTTCATCGAGAGCCGGAAGGATACGATCGATTCCACGGTGGCGCTCCTTCATGCCAAGCTCGAGGCGGAGGTCGTCCGTGCTCTGGCCGTACATGCTGCCGTGACCTCGCTCGGCGAGGCCCGTGCGCAGCTGGCCTTGATCCTTCCGGCGCAATGCGCGGACTTCCTTCACGCCTGGCTGGGCGACCTGCGTGAGTGGGGATCCTCGACGGCCGGCGTCAACACGGTCCCCAGCGACTCGGTGATCTCGGGTGAGCTGGCCCTGCCCGACTGGCACTCGATCGGCATGGAGCCTCCTCGCCCCGGGACCGGTCAGCTCCTCGCCTCCGGAGCGACGCCGATCCATCGCCGCAGGCGCTCCTCGACGCGTCCCGAGCCGTCGAGCTGCTTGACCTCACCGGTGCTCTCGAAGCCGAGCCGCTCGTAGGCCCGTCGGGCGGAGTCGTTGCCCTCAAGCACCCACACCCGGAACTCCGTGACGCCGCCGCGGCGCTCGAGTTCAGCCAGCTGCTGCACGAGTGCTCGGGTTATCCCACTCCGGCGGTGACGACGAGCTACCCAGACTGACTCGTCATGACGCTCGCTCGTCGGTCCGTCTGCCACCCTCACGGAGCGCGCGAGGCCGACCACGTCGTCCCCGTTCCGGGCCACCACCCACATCGAGTCCTCGAGCGGGCCCGCCACTCGCCCTCCGACGACAACGCTTCGGCGTCGACCGACGAGAGGAGGCCGTGTGCGCGTCCCGTAACGCTTGGATCCGGACCCACCTGAGCAACTCCCAGTTGTCCGGACCAGGCGTGACGATCTGCAGCTCCCCGACGCCATCGGATCCGAGTCGCTCTTCAGCTAGCGCGTGGCTACGGGCGGCCGCCGTAGGGGAGTAGATCGCTCATCGAGTAGATCGACGCGATCTTGACGACGGTGCTGGGGTTCGGGGCGTGGATCATCTGGCCGTTGCCGATGTATAGACCGACGTGGTGGCTGTTCGGGCCGCTGGTCCCGTAGAAGACCAGGTCGCCGGGCCGAAGCTGCGAGATGGGCACGCGGTCGGTCTCGGCCCACTGATACCCCGTGTAGTGCGAGAGCCGCACTCCGGCCTGGCGCCAGGCCATCATCGTCAGCCCCGAGCAGTCCCAGACGTCCGGTCCCGCTCCGCCCCAGACGTAGCGCTCGCCGAGCTGGGCTCGCGCGAAGGCAATGACCGCGGCCACCCCGCTCGAGGGTGCGGGAGGCGGCGGGGGCGTCGAGGTGGGCTTGGTCGTCGTCGGCTTGGTCGTCGCCTTGGTCGTGGCCGGCGGTGGTGCGGCTGTAGCAGCGCGCGCGGCGGCGGCGCGGGCGTCGGCGGCGGCCTTGTCAGCGGCCGCCTTGGCCGCGGCCTTGGCGGCGGCGTCGGCGGCGGCGCGAGCGGCGACTTCCTGAGCCGCCTTCTGCTCTCGGGCGGTCCGCGCGGCGGCTTCGGCGGCGGCCGCGGCGGCCGCGCGCTCGGCGGCCTCCCGCGCCGCCTTTTCCGCGGCGGCCTTGGCGGCCGCCTCGGCGGCCCGCCGGTTCGCCTCCTCGCGCTGCCGCTGCTGTTCGGCGGCAATGCCCGCCTGCCGCTGCTGCTCGAGCTGCACCGAGGTGTTCTGCAGGGCGGCGAGCTGGGTGACCATCTCCTGCTGCTGCTGCTCGATCTGGGCGGTCTGCGTCTCCGCGTCCTGGGCCGCCTGGCGGGCCCGGTCGGCCGCTGCGGTGGCGGCTGCGGCCGCGGTGGCGCGGCGCGCCTCGGCCTCGGACGCGGCCTGCCGGAGGTTGGCCGCGAGCAGGCGAGCGGACTCGGCGTCCTGCGCCATCCGAGCGCGCTCGGCTCCGACGGCCTGGACGCCCGATGCCTTGTCCAGGACCTCCTGCGGCCCACCGTCGCCGAAGAAGATGTTGAGCTGGCTCGTCTCACCGCCGCCCTGGTAGACCTCCGCGGCGTACCGGGAGAGGGTCAGGACTGCGTCGTCAGCGGCCGCCTGGGCGTCGGCCGCCTTGGCCTGAGCGTCGGCGCTCTCGGCCGCGGCACGCTCGAGCGCCAGCTGGGCGCCGTTGGCCTCCTCGGCGGCGTTGCCGGCGGCCTGCTGGAGGTTGTCGACGCGGTCCCGGGAC
>DATLPT010000219.1:0-5635 GCA_035535635.1 Lapillicoccus sp.
GCAAGGACCGTCGCGACTCCGCCCAGGACCGCGTCCACCGCGCGTCCCGACCGACCCCGCACCTGGGCCCGCAACCGGTTGCCCACGGGCACCGCGATCGCCTGGCCCACCGTCGCGCAGAGGAACACGAGGAACACCAGCACCAGCACCCGAATGACCTCGTTGCTGGTGATCCACTCGACGTTGGAAAGGATCGACGGCAGCAGCCACATCCCGAGCGCGCCTCCGCCGAGGAACCCGACCAGCGACAGAGCGCTCACGAGGACCCCCTGCCGGTAGCCGGTGACGGCATACAGCACGAGCATGAGGACGAGCAGGACGTCCAGAACCGTCCCGCTCACGAACGCCCTCGCAGGAACCGCTCAGGCAACGGCAGTTCCCGGGCCTGGTCCCACGACCGGTCCATCTCCGCCAGCTCGAGCGCCTTGGTCACGACGCCCGCCGTGAACCCCCACAGCAGCAGGTCGTCGCCGAGGACGAACGCCGGTCCGCGGTAGCCCGACGGGTGAGTGACGGTATGCCGGACCGCCGGGTCGGTGAGGTAGTCCAGCGGCGCCTGGATCACCTGGGCGACCTCAGCCGGATCGCCGACCGAGACCGGCCCAGGACTGCTCCACCAGGCGACCACCGTCGTGACGACGAACCCGCTCGGAGGCAGGAAGAGCGGCGGCAGCACCCCGAGGACGTCCACGCCGAACGGGTCGAGGTTGACCTCCTCGCCGGCCTCGCGGAGCGCGGTGGCGGAGACGTCGGCATCACCGGGCTCGGTCGCGCCGCCAGGCAGCGCGACCTGGCCGGGATGGGAACGCATGTCGTGAGAACGTTCGATGAGCAGCAACGACTCCGCGCCGTCCGAATCGGGACCGAACAGCAACAACACCGCAGACTCGCGGCCGCCGTCGTCGGGCGGCACGAACCGGCTGAACCAGCCCGGCTCCGCGGTCGTGGCGTTGTGCACCATGCGCGTGAGCCAGCTCGGCGGACGGGTCGGCGCGGGCCCGGCGAGCGGCTGGAGCGACTCCCCCGGCCCGGCGAGGGACGGCATACGGGACATGCGGTCAGTCGTCCTTCATCCCGTTCGAGCCCACCCGGCGGCGGGGCCGGCCGAGCGGCGCCGGAAGCGGCGCGGGCGGCGGGTTCGGCAGGACGGCGCCGGGCTTCAGCTCATATGCGAGCAGCTTCAGCGCATCCTCGCGGTCGGTGGGGCCGATGCCGTAGCTCGGGCACCAGGCGGCGACTGGGCAGGCGCCGCACGCGGGCTTCTTCGCGTGGCAGGTCCGGCGGCCGTGGAAAATGAGGACGTGGCTGAGCATCGTCCAGTCGCGCTTGGGAAACAGGGCTCCCACCGCGTGCTCGATCTTCACCGGGTCGTTCTCGTCCGTCCAGCCGAAGCGCCGCACCAGCCGGTGGAAGTGGGTGTCGACGGTGATGCCCGGCACGCCGAACGCGTTACCGAGCACGACGTTGGCCGTCTTCCGGCCGACGCCGGGCAGGGTCACTAGGTCGGCCAGCCGGCCGGGGACCTCGCCGCCGAAGTTCTCGACGAGCGCGGCGCCCAGCTTGATGAGCGCGTCGGACTTGTTCCGGAAGAACCCGGTCGACTGGATCATCGTCTCCAGCTCGGTCCGGTCGGCCCCGGCGTATGCGGCCGCGTCCGGGTACCGTGCGAAGACGACGGGCGTGACGAGGTTGACTCGCTGGTCCGTCGTCTGCGCCGAGAGGATCGTCGCGACGAGCAGCTGCAGTGGGTTGGCGAAGTCGAGCTCGCAGTGCGCATACGGGTACCGCTCGTGGAGCACGCGATACACGCGGCGAGCCCGCCGGGTCCGGGCGACCGGAGACTCCAGGGGCGCGGCCGCGGGCGCCGGAGTCTCGGAGGCGACGGACACCAGGGCAGCGTAGATGGCCGACCTGTCAGGCCGTCTCGAGGCTGGTCCACGGCTGTGACGTCGGCCGGGCTCCGGTGAGCCGCGTTCTGACACACTGTGCGCGTGAACGACGAGGTTGTCCGCCGGGCGCCGCTTTTCGCGGCCCTGGACAGCGACGACGCGGAGGCGCTGCTGACCCAGATGAGCCCGGTCCGCATGGAGCGCGGCGACATCCTCTTTCGTGAGGGCGAGAGCGGCGACTCGCTCTACGTGATCGGCGAGGGCAAGATCAAGCTCGGCCGGTCCAGCTCCGACGGCCGCGAGAACCTCGTGGCGATCCTCGGGCCCGGCGAGATGTTCGGCGAGCTGAGCCTCTTCGACCCGGGACCGCGGACGATGACCGCCACGGCGGTCGCCGAGACCCAGCTGATGGGCCTGGGCAACGACTCGCTGACCGGGCTGTTGACCGGGCGACCGGAGGTGGCGAAGGCGCTGCTCGGCGCGCTGGCCAAGCGGCTGCGCCGGACCAATGAGCACCTGGCCGATCTCGTCTTCACCGACGTCCCGGGACGGGTGGCAAAGGCGCTGCTCGACCTGGCGGAGCGGTTCGGGCGGCCGGTCGACAACGGGATCATGGTCAGCCACGACCTCACTCAGGAGGAGCTGGCCCAGCTCGTCGGCGCCTCGCGCGAGACGGTCAACAAGGCGCTCGCCGACTTCGCCACTCGCGGCTGGCTCAAGCTCGAGGCCCGCGCCGTCCTGCTCCTCGACGTCGACCGGCTGCGTCGCCGCGCGCGCTGACTCGTCTGTCGAATCAGGGGTCAGGCTGTACCGGAGTTGCCGTAGACCGAGACGTGCACGTGGTCGTAGTGGTTGGCCGTCACCGACCCGCGGTCCGGCATGGCCCGCCAGCCTTCGCTGGAGCGCTGCACGGTCCAGATGTGCTGCGCCCAGATGACCTCGCTGACGCCGAGCGCCTTGGCGTTGGCGCGCACGTAGTTCGCGATCGCCTGGCCGACCGAGCTGTTGGGAATCATGATGTCGAGCGCCTGGCCGGTGCCGTGGTAGTCACCGGTCCCGCGGGTTCCGCCCCATCCGGTGACGCTGGTGAACGCCGCGCAGACCGCCCGGTGGACGCGGATCGCGTCGCGGGTCAGCCCCGCCTCCACGGCCGAGCCGTCGGCGCAGGGCGCCATCGAGATGCCGGTGGGCGCCGGAGTCGTCGCCTTCGGCTTCGGTGTGGCCGTCGTGGTGGGTGACGGGGTCGCGGTCGGCGTCGCGCTCGGCGTGGGCGTGGACGTGGGCGATGGGGCTGGGGTCGGGATCGCCGCCGCGGGGTTGATCCGCGTCTGCGGCCGAGCCGGCTCCTCACGGATCGACAGGAACTCGCTCGCCCGAAGCTCCGCTCGGCCGGAGCGGCTGGCCCGCTCCGGCCGTCGTGTGGCGAGGCCGGCATCCTCCAGCGCGACGGCGTCGGCCTGGGCGGAGGGCGTGGCTTGGCTCTCGGTGACGCTGGTAGGCCCGAGGGTCACGACGCCGGCGCCGACGACCAGCGCGATGCCGGCCGCCGATCGGACGCAGACCTTGGGCCAGGGCACGACGATCGGCCGCGGTGAACCGCGGTGCCGTCCAGGGGGCGTGGAAGACATCGTTGAACACCGAACCACATCTGATCGGCAAAGTCACATTCAGGTCACGGTGTCGCACACGCGTCCGACGGGAGCCTGCCGCCGCAGGCGAACGCTCACGCCGAGCGGCGGCGTCCGGCGCGGGCGCGGAGATAGTCCGCGACGACGTACTCGCCGAGCCGCCCGACGTCCGGCGTGAAGACCCGGCCGCCGTTGCGTCGCGCCACCGAGTCGACGAACCGGGCCAGCCCCGGGTCGTCACCGAGGAGGAAGAAGTTCAGCGGCACGCCGTACCGCGTGAGCGCGTCGACCCCGCCGACCGTGGCCCGTACCGTCGCCGGCGTCGTGGGCCACTGGAAGACCGTCGACCCGTCCTCGAGGAGGTGGGCGGTCGGCTCGCCGTCGGTGACCACGAGCACCACGGGCTCCGCCTCGGGATGACGATGCAGGTGCCGGCCGGCGAGGAGGAGGGCGTGGTGGAGGTTCGTCCCCTGGATCCACTGCGGCTCGACCTCGGCCAGCTCCATCGGCGTGAGCTTCCGGGCGGTGCGGTCGAACCCGATGATCTGTAAGGCGTCCTGCCGGAACCGGCTCTGGATGAGGTGCGACAGCGCCAACGCGGTCTGCTTCATCGGGCCCCAGCGGCCCTCCTGGATCATCGAGAACGACAGGTCGACGAGCAGCGCCACCGCGGCACCCGTCCGCCGGGTCGTCTCGGCTACCTCGAAGTCCTCGGCCTCGAGGCGGACACACCGTTCGTCGCCACCCTCACGCATACCCCTGCCGGCCCGGCGCAGCACCGCGTTCTGGACCGTTCGGACCGCATCGAGAGGCCGCTCGTCCCCGAACTCCCAGGGCAGGTGGGCGCCGGTATGCTCGTCCGCCCCTCCCGACCGCGAGTCCTGGTGGCTGCCGGCCTGGTCCGCCTCGAGGCGCTGGAAGATGCGCCGCAGCGCCGTCTCACCGAGCCGCCGCAACGCCTTGGGCGTCAGCGTCAGCCCGTCGTCGCCGGAGCGGAGGTATCCCTGGCGCTCCAGCTCCCGCTCGAGCTCGCGCAGAGCCCGGAAGTCGCGGACCGACGACCCGGGCAGCTGTCGTTCGAGGCGATCCACGTCGACGTCGTCAAGCCCGCTCCCGGCGAACGACGCCTGAGAGATCTGGTTCTCCAGGGCCTCGAGGTCGGCGAGGTCGGCGACCGCCCCGACCGCGTCGCCGAGCCCCAGCGACTCGTTCCCGTCGATCTCGGCCGGCTGCCGGCCACGGAACATTCCCGGCCGCAGCGACCGCAGTGAATCGGCGAGCTGGGTCATCTCCATCTCGAGGCCCATGTCCTGCATGGCCTGCTGCATCAGCCCCGCCAGCTCCTCGCGCTGCTCCCGGGAGAGCGACCGCAGCATCCGCTCGGCGGCCGCCTGACGTCGGGCGAGCGCGTCGATGAGCTCGTCGACGTCCTTCGGGTTCTCCGGGAAGAAGTCGCCGTGCTTGTCCATGAACTCGGCGAAGTCGTCGGTCGTGTCCTCGCCGCGGGCGTGCTTGGCCAGCAACGCGTTGAGGTCGGCCATCATCTCGCGGACGGCCTCCATGGCGGCGGGGTTCTGGCCGGAGAGCGCCTCCTTCATGCCGGCGAACTGGGCGTCGAGGACCTCGCGCCGGAGCAGGTCAAGGACGTTCTGCCAGTGTTGCTGGCCCTCGGCGCTGCGCCACTGGTAGTCGTTCAGCTCCCGGACCTGTCCGGCCGTGTCGTCGGGCAGCGTGTCGAGGTTCATCTCGGCGAGCCGGGCGTCGTCGCCATCACGCCCGGCGAGGAACTCCCGCTCGGCCGACAACGCCTGGTCGAGCTCCTGCCGGACCTGGTCCAGGGTTCCGGCGAGATTGCCACGACGCTCGACGTCTCGGCGCCGGCGGGCCAGCTCGCGGCGCAGCTCGTCAAGGCCGGAGCGGTCGCCGAGACCGCGCCGCATGAGGCGTTCCATCGCCTCGCGCAGCGAGGACCCGTCCATGACCTCGCGACCGATCTCGTCGACCGCCGCCCGGACGTCGAAGGGCGGGGCGAGCGGGTCGGCGCCGCCGGCCCACGAGCCGTACCGGTACCGGCCCGACCGGTGCCGACCGCCCGACCCCGGCCCCGAACCCGACCCA
>DATLPT010000220.1:0-4795 GCA_035535635.1 Lapillicoccus sp.
TAGCCGGCATCGCCGTTGCAGAGGAGCTCGCCACGGAGTAACGGCGCGTCGAGCGGCGGTGCCTGTTCGATGGGAGATCCCATACGGGGAGTGTCGCAGTCAGCAGGGCGGCCACCAACGGTGACGAGGGTCCCACCTCGCCCTCACCGGTCCTCGACGGTTGTGCCAAGGATCCGCGGCCGAGGAAGCGCGTGCATCGACTGGGGCCCGCCGCAAGATCTGACGATGAGGTGCAGTAGCCGAGGAGACGCCCTCAAGCGGAAGCGAAGACGGCGATGCACTCGACGTGGTGCGTCATCGGGAAGGCGTCGAAGGCGCGCAGCGACGTGAGCCGGTAGCCGCCCGACTGCAGGTATGCGGTGTCCCTTGCCAGTGCGGCCGGGTCGCACGCCACGTACGCGATTGCGCGGGGCGTGAGGGCGGCAATGTACCGGCAGACGTCGCGGCCCGCGCCGGTGCGGGGCGGGTCGAGCACGACCACGTCGGCGTGGACGTCCTGCCGGACCAACGGCCGGATCAGCCGGTCGACCCGTCCGTGCCGCCATTCCACCCAGGGACGGGAGGTCGTATTGGCTGCGCCATGGCCGACGGCCCGGCGGTCACCCTCGACGGCAAGCACGGCGCCCGAGGGGCCGACCGCGTCAGCGAGCGCCGCGGCGAACAGACCGGCACCCGCATACAGGTCGAGCACCCGCTCCCCCGGTTCTGGCGCCAGCGAGTCGAGGACGTGCGAGACGAAGGTCGGTGCTGCACCGGGGTGGACCTGCCAGAAGCCGCGCGCGTCGACTCGGAACTCGCTGGTCCAGTCCGACGTGACGACCCGTTGCACGACCGACTGCTCGCGCGCGTCGGGCAAAGTGACGAGGACGGCTCCGCTTGGTTCGTCCGCGGCGACCGCATCGACGCCTTCGCACCCGGTCCAGACCGTGTCGAAGACGCCGCTGTCCACGATGCGGTGGTCGGCGATGAGGCAGTCGGCAAGGGGCACGATGTCGTGTGACCGGTGCTTCCGCAGCCCGGCCTGCCCCGCCTCGTCCACCGCGAACTCAACCCGCGACCGCCAGCGCAGGCCGTCGTAGTCGCCGGGCAGCGGCTCAACCGAGACGTCCACCTCAAGGTGAGCCAGCCGCGAGAACTGCTCTCGGACGACGGCCGACTTGAGGTCCCGTTGGTATGCAAGCGAAGCGTGCTGGAAGTCGCAGCCCCCACAGCGGCCTGGCCCCGCATAGGGGCAGGGCGGTTCGACCCGGTTGGACGACCCCACCAGGACCTCGACGGCGTCACCGCGGAGGAACCGGCTGTCCTCCTCCCCCTCGGTGATGAACACTCGGACCCGCTCGCCGGGCAACGCGTGACGGACGAAGACGACGCGCCCGTCGACACGGGCGACACAGTGGCCGCCATGGGCCACCGGACCGACCTCGGTGACGACCTCGGCCCCGACCAGGCTGGTGGCGGTCAGCTCGGTCCCCGGCGGACCGACCCGACGACGGGACGGCCCACGTCCTCGTCGTCCTCGTGCCCCTCGGACGAACGCAGCTGCCAGGGGACGCTCGCCACCATGACACCGGGCGTGAAGAGCAGACGGGCCTTGAGCCGCAACGCGCTCTGGTTGTGCAGGACCTGTTCGTACCAGCGGCCCAGCACGTACTCGGGGATGTAGACGATGACGACGTCGCGTGGATTACCCGTCCGCAACGAGCGGACGTAGTCGATGACCGGCCGGGTGATCTCGCGGTAGGGCGACGACAGCACTTTGAGCGGCACGGGGATGTCTCGGCGGGCCCATTCGTTGCGCAGCGCCTCGGTGTCCTCCGGGTCGACGTCGACGGTGATCGCTTCCAGGAACGTGGGACGGGTGGCCCGGGCGTAGGCGACGGCACGCATCGCCGGCTTGTGCAGCTTGGAGATCAGCACGATGGCGTGGACCCGGCTCGGGAGCATCGGTGCCTCGTCCTCGTCGAGCTTGAGCTCCTCGGCGACGTGCCGGTAGTGGCGGCGGATGCCGAGCATGAGGAAGAAGAGGACGGCCATCGCGAGGATCGCGTAGCGCGCGCCGGCCTGGAACTTGGTGATCAGCACGACAAGGAGGACGATCCCGGACATCACGGCGCCCACGGCGTTGATCACCCGCGACCGCATCATCCGAGCCCGGACCTTCGGGTCGGTCTCCGTCTTGAGGTGCCGGTTCCAGTGCCGGATCATCCCGCTCTGGCTCAAGGTGAAGGACACGAAGACGCCGACGATGTAGAGCTGGATCAGCGAGGTGACCACGGCCTGATACGCGACGATCAGCGCGGCCGCGGCGGCCGCCAGGATGAGGATGCCGTTGGAGAAGGCCAGCCGGTCACCGCGCGTATGCAGCTGCCGCGGTAGGTATCCGTCCTTGGCGAGGATCGACCCGAGCACCGGGAACCCGTTGAACGCCGTGTTGGCGGCGAGGATGAGGATCAGCCCGGTGACGATCGAGACGTAGATGACACCCGGCGTGAAGTTGCCGAACACCGCGTGGGCGAGCTGTCCGAGGACGGTGTCCTGCGGGTGCTCGGCGATGTACTCCTCCCCGACGGGTTGCCCGTAGAGGGCCAGCTGCTCGGCGGGCCGCTCGGCGACCTTGATGTCGGTGGCGCGGCCCAGCCCGATGATGGTGCTGAGCATGGTGATCGACAGGAGGCCCATCATCAGCAGGGTCGTCGCGGCGTTGCGGCTCTTCGGCTTCTGGAAGGCCGGCACCCCGTTTGAGATCGCCTCGACGCCGGTGAGGGCGGCACAGCCGGACGAGAACGCCCGGAGCAGGAGGAAGGCGGTCGCGATGCCGACCATCTCCTCGTGGCCCGGCTCCGGGATCAGCTGGTATTGAGCGCTTTCGGCTTGTCCAAGCGTTCCCGTCACGGCCTGGAACACACCGACGAGCCCCATCCCCACGATGCCGAGGATGAACGCGTAGACCGGCACGGCGAAGGCCTTGCCGGACTCGCGCACCCCCCGCAGGTTCATCGCGGTCAGCAGCACGACCAGGCCGATGGCGACCTGGACCTCGTGTCCGCGCAGTGACGGGATCGCGGTGGCGGCGTTCTGGACGCCGGAGGAGATCGAGACGGCGACGGTGAGGACGTAGTCGACGAGGAGCGCGCTGGCGACGGTGAGCCCGGCCTTCGGACCGAGGTTGACCGTGGCGACCTCGTAGTCGCCACCGCCCGAGGGGTAGGCGTGCACGTTCTGGCGGTAGGACGCGACGACGACGACCATGACGAACACGACGGCGAGGGCGACCTGCCAGGAGTGCGTGACGACGAACGCGCCGCCCGCCAGCCCGAGCATGAGGAAGATCTCGTCGGGGGCGTAGGCCACGGACGAGAGCGCGTCGCTGGCGAAGATCGGCAGGGCGAGCCGCTTCGGTAGGAAGGTCTCCCCGAGCCGGTCGCTGCGCATGGCCCGGCCGAGGACGAGGCGCTTGAGCACCCGACCGGAGTTCGCCACGCGGCAACTGTATGACGGGCCGGCGCCAGTGCTCGGATGGGTCTATCGGCTCAGCGGCCCGTGCCAGTATGGCGCCGTGCACTTCGTGATCATGGGCTGTGGCCGCGTCGGGTCGACCCTGGCCAAGAGCCTCAGCAGGCGTGGTCACGACGTTGCCATCATCGACGCCGAACCGTCCGCGTTCCGGCGGCTGGGCAGCTCGTTCGAGGGCATGACGGTCACCGGGATCGGGTTCGACCGCGACACCCTCAAGGCGGCTCGGATCGACGAGGCGTATGCGTTCGCGGCGGTGTCGAGCGGCGACAACTCCAACATCCTTGCGGCGCGCGTCGCGCGGGAGACGTTCGGCGTCGAGCACGTCGCCGCGCGGATCTACGACCCGGGCCGGGCCATGGTCTACCAGCGGCTCGGCATCCCCACGGTGGCGACGGTCCGCTGGACCGCCGACCAGATGCTGCAGCTGATCCTCCCTCAGGGCTCGGTCCCCGCGTTGACCGACCCGAGCGGGCGAGTGGTCGTGGCCCAGGTGCCGTTGGCCAGATCGTGGGTCGGGCGTCGCATCACCGAGGTCGAGTCGGTCACCGGCTCTCGGATCGCCTTTCTGACCCGGCTCGGGGACGGCCTGATCCCTGGGGCCGACACGGTGTTCCAGGACGGCGACCAGGTCCACGTCGTGGCGGCCAACGACGATCTGGGCCGCATCGAGAAGGCCTACGACCAACCGCCGCCGCCCCACTGAGCTGCGAACAGGGATCGACGAGGGATACGTATGCGTGTCGTCATCACCGGAGCGGGGAGCGTCGGCCGTTCCATCGCCCGAGAGCTGCTCCACAACGGCCACCAGGTCCTGATCATCGACAAGGACGCCGACGACGTCCAGGCGTCCCGCGTCCCGGACGCGGCGTGGCTGCTCGCGGACGCCTGCGAGATCGCGGTCCTCGAGGAGGCCAAGGTCCACGAGTGCGACGTGGTGGTGGCGGCCACGGGTGACGACAAGGCGAACCTCGTCGTGTCCCTCTTGTCGAAGACCGAGTTCGGCGTACCCCGGACCGTGGCCCGGGTGAACGATCCGAGGAACGAGTGGATGTTCGACGAGTCGTGGGGGGTCGACGTGGCGGTGTCCACGCCGCGCCTCATGACGGCGCTCGTCGAGGAAGCCGTCAGCGTCGGCGATCTGGTGCGGATCTTCCAGTTCCAGCAGGCCAAGGCGTCGATGGTCGAGCTGACCATGCCGGGCGAGGGTCCCTTCATCGGCAAGCGCATCGCCGACATCCAGTGGCCCGACGACACGGTGCTGGTCGGGATCATCCGCGAC
>DATLPT010000221.1:0-5667 GCA_035535635.1 Lapillicoccus sp.
GTCGTCACTCCGAGACGTTCGGCCAGCTCGCTGCTGGTCCAGTCGCGGCGCTGCTGGAGCAGCGACAGCATCCGGAGCAGCCGCTCGGGAGTCCCTCGCATTCCCGAAGTATCTCTGAGATCGCGGAACGAAACGTTCCGCGATGGTCCCTACCTTCGTGGTCATGACGACCGACATCACGCCCTTCCGGATCGACATCTCGCAGGCCGACCTCGACGACCTGCGAAACCGGCTCGCCGCCGCCCGCTGGCCCGACGAGCTGCCCGGCGTAGGCCGTGGCCGCGGCATCCCGCTCGACGAGCTGCGCGACCTCGCGGAGTACTGGCGCACCGGGTACGACTGGCGGGCCGCGGAGGCGCGGCTCAACGCATACCCGCAGTTCGTCACCGAGATCGACGGCCAACGGATCCACTTCCTGCACGTGCGGTCGGGGCAGCCGGACGCGCTCACCCTGGTCCTCACTCACGGCTTCCCGAGCTCGGTCGCCGAGTTCGAGGGGCTGCTCGACGGGCTCACGCAGCCGGTGGAGGGACCGGCATTCGACGTCGTGGTGCCGTCGCTGCCGGGGTATGCGTTCTCGACGCCGTTGGCCTCGACGGGCTGGGCGATGGGCCGGACCGCGCGGGCCTGGGTCGAGCTGATGCGACGGCTGGGGATCGAGCGGTACGGCGTCCACGGCGGCGACGTCGGCGGCGGGGTGTCCGGCTCGGTGGCCACGCTCGACCCGGAGCACGTGGTCGGTGTCCACGTCGTGTCCGACCCGCTCACTGCCGCTAACGTTGCGACCTTCATCCCCGGCATGGCCGACGGGCTCGACGACGACGACCCGGTCGACCGGCTGATCAAGGAGCGGATGACGGCCTTCCAGCAGGACGGGTCCGGATACCTCGCGATCCAGAACACCCGACCACAGACGATCGGCTACGGCCTGGTCGACTCACCGGTGCTGCAGCTGGCGTGGATCGCCGAGAAGGTGCACGACTGGACTGACCTGCCGGTCGACCGTGACCAGCTGCTGACCACGGTGAGCATCTACTGGTTCACCCGGTCCGGCGCCAGCGCGGCGCACACGTTGTACGAGCAGGCGCATGCTCACGAGTGGGGCGGACCGGTGGCCGTGCCGCAGGGCTTCGCCGTGTTCGGGGCGGACGAGACGGTTCGCCGGCTGATGCCCGCGCCGGAGGGCGCCCACTGGACGGAGTTCCGGCACGGTCTGCACTTCCCCGCCATGGAGGCGCCGGCCGACCTGGCGCGCGACCTCCAGACATTCTTCGGCCCGCTCCGCTGACGACCGGGAAGCACCAGGTCAGGCGCCGAACTCGTCCAGCCCCCGCCGGGCCTGCGCCAACAAGGCCTCCCGAGCCTCCAGCGCCTCTCGGGCTCGCGCGGTCCGTCTCGCATCGCCCGACGCCTCGGCTTTGGCGAGGTCGTCGCGCAGCCCCTGCATCGCGGACTCCAGCTGGTCGGCGAGGCTCTGCGCCCGCGCCGCCGCCTCCGGGTTGCTCGACGCCCAGCGCTTCTCCTCGGCGTCCCGCACCGCCTGCTCGATGCGGCGGATCGCCTTCTCGGTGCGTTCGAGGTCGGCACGCGGCACCTTGCCAGCCTTGTCCCAGCGGTCCTGGACGCCGCGCAGCGCGGTCTTGGCCGCGTCGAGGTCGGTCACCGGCAGGATCTGCCCGGCCTCGGCGAGGAGCCGCTCCTTCACCTCGAGGTTGGCTCGGAACTCCTCTTCCTCCTTGGCGACCACGGCGTCCTTCGCGGCGAAGAAGGCGTCCTGGGCCGCCTTGAACCGCTCCCACAGCGCGTCGTCGTCCTGCCGGCCGGCGCGACCGGCCCGGCGCCAGTCGTCCATGAGCCGCTTGAACGCGCCCGCAGTCGGGGTCCAGTCCTTGCTCGTCGACAGTCGCTCTGCCTCCGCGACGAGGCGTTCCTTGGCCACCTTGGCGGCCGCCTGCTGGGTGTCGAGCTGGGCGAAGTGGATCCGGCGTGCGCGGTCGAACCCGTTACGTGCGGCCGAGAATCGTTGCCACAGCGCGGTTTCCGTGCTCCGGTCGAGCCGAGGGCCTGACCGCTGGTGGGCCTTCCAGTCGTCGAGGAGCTGCCGCATGCGAGCTCCGCTGTTCTTCCACTGGATCGAACCCTCGGGCTGCGCGGCGATGCGCTCGGCTTCGGCGACCAGCCCTTCCCGGTATGCGCGTCCCTCCTCGCGCGCGGCGGCACGCTGTTCGGCCTCGGCGGCCTTGCGTGACTCGACCGCCGCCTGGATCTGGTCCACCCGCTCGCGCAGGGCGGCGAGGTCACCGACGGCATTGGGCTCGCGGCACTGCTCGGCCAGGCGGGCGTACCCGTCCTGGGCGTCCTTGGCCGCGATGTCGGTCTGCGTCACCCGCTGGAGGAGCAGGTCGGCAGCGGCGAGCAGCTCGTCGTACTTGCGGCCGAAGTAGGCGAGGGCCTCTCGCGGCGACGCGCCCGGGTACGACCCGACCGGCCGCTCGCCCTCACCATCCTTGACATAGACGACGCCGTCCTCGGCGACCCGCCCGAAGCCGGCGTGCCGGTCCGGCTCGACGTGCCGTTTCGCGAACATCGCCGGCGACGGCGCTGGCGGCCCCACGGACGAGGTCGCCGGAGGCGAGGGCGTCGGCTCCGAAGGGGAGGACGTCGCCGGCGGCCCGGGGGTCGGCGTGCCCGGCGGCCCGGAGGTGGGCGTCTCGTCGGTCACCGGCATCAGGCCTTCGGCTGGACGTCGACGCTGAGGATGCTGATCGGGGCGAGTGGCGAGGACTTGTCGTTCGGGTTGATCCCGGCGGCGGCGATCTTGTCGACGATGTCCATGCCCTGGGTCACGGTGCCGAAGATCGTGTACCCGTTGCCGTCGGCGCTCTTGGGCAGCGTCGTGTCCTTGTAGACGAGAAAGAACTGGTCCTTGTTGCTGTTGGGGTCCCCCTGCTGACGCGCCAGCGCGACCGTGCCGCGCGGGTAGGCATCGTTCGCGGGCACGTTCTCGACGCCGAAGTGGTAGCCAGGCCCCGCACCCCCACCGGTTCCCGTCGGATCACCACACTGGAGCACCCAGATGCCCTGCTCGTCACCGGTCAGCCGGTGGCACGGGCTGTCGTTGTAGTAGCTGTCCTTGGACAGCAGCAGGAAGGACGCGACCGCCTGCGGCGCGGCGGCACCGTTGAGCTCCATCGTGATGTCGCCACACGTCGTCTTCACCGTGGCGACGAACGTCTTGCCCTGGGCGGCGGCGAGGTCGGGCTGGCCGCTGACCGTCCTGGCGCCCGGTGCTGCCGGGGGCTGAGTGCAGCCGGCCAGGATCGTCGGGGTGACCGTCGGCGTCGCGGACGTCGTCGCGTCGGAGGTCGGTTCAGAGGACGTCGTGGCCGAGGTGTCGGGTGTGGCGGCCGAGTCCGAGCGGTTGGTGAGGAAGTTGGCCAGCCAGACGAACCCGCCGACGACGACGAGGACGCCGAGCACGGCCAGAATCGCCTGCCGGTCCCGCACGGACTGTGCCCTTCTCTCGGCGAGCTTCTTCTCACGCTTCTCCCAGCGCCGACGCTCCCGGGCCCGGTCCTGCTCCTTCGTCAACAACACCCTCCAGGTCGTCGGCCGCTCGTAAGAAACAGGCCGGCGTCGGCATGAACAGTGCGTCAGTCTAAGCAACGGGCTCAGCGGCCATGACCTGGTCCGGTCACGAAGGCATGACGATGGACGGTTGGGCCTCCCGTAGGCTCGCCGCGTGCTGACGATCGGGTTTCCCGCGGCGGCCTTCGGGACGAACTGCTACGTCCTCGCTCCCGGTCCAGGAGAGGAGTGTCTGGTCGTCGACCCGGGCATCGGAGTCGAGGAGCGGGTTGCCGAGGTCTGCCGGGAGCACCGGCTCCGCCCCGCCGCCGTCCTGCTCACCCACGGGCACCTGGACCACGTGTATGCGGTGACGCCGGTCTGCGGGGGAGAGACCGGGGTGAGCCGGCCGGCATACATCCACGGCGACGACCGGTACCGCCTGAAGGACCCGTTGGCGTCGATGGACGCCGGCCTGGTGGCCATGCTCGAGCAGGAGTTCGGGCGCCGAGCCACCTGGACCGAGCCCTCGAACATCGTCGACGTGGACGACGGCTCGACGGTGAGCGTCGCCGGACTGGAGGTCGCCGTCGCCCATGCGCCCGGGCATACCGAGGGTTCAGTCCTCTTCACCATCCCGGACCTGCCGTCGCAGCTGGGCGGGTCGTCGGGCCTGTCGGCCACCTGCCTCAGCGGGGACGTCCTCTTCGCCGGGTCGATCGGTCGCACCGACCTCGCGGGCGGCTCCGACGCGGCGATGCAACGGTCGCTGCGTGAGGTCGTGCTGTCGCTGGCCGACGACACTCTCGTCCTGACCGGACACGGCCCGTCGACGACGATCGGACGGGAGCGGTCGTCGAACCCGTATTTGCAAGGATTGACGGCATGAGCGGTCCCTCCGGCCGGGTGATGCCGATCAGCGGGTTCCCGGAGTACCTGCCGGGCGACCGGATCGTCGAGCAGCGGTTCCTCGACGTCATCCGCGAGACGTTCGAGCTGCACGGGTTCTCCTCGATCGAGACTCGCTCGATCGAGCCGGTCGAGCGGCTGAGCGCGCAGGGCGAGGACGCCGACAAGGAGATCTACGCGGTGTCGCGTCTCGGTGGGGATGACGACGATGCCCGGTGGGGGCTGCACTTCGACCTCACCGTGCCGTTCGCGCGGTACGTGGTGGAGAACGCGGGGCGGTTGGTGTTCCCCTTCCGCCGCTACCAGATCCAAAAGGCCTGGCGCGGGGAGCGGCCGCAGGAGGGCCGGTACCGCGAGTTCACCCAGGCCGACATCGACGTCGTCGACGCCGACACGCTGTCGCCCCACTTCGAGGCGGAGATGCCGCTCATCGTGGCCGACGTGTTCTCGCGCTTTCCCCTGGGCGATTTCGTCGTCCAGGTCAACAACCGGAAGATCGCCGAGGGGTTCTACCTCGCCATCGGGCTGACCGACGTCGTGGGGACGCTGCGGATCGTCGACAAGCTCGACAAGGTCGGGCCTGAGAAGGTCGCGGCCATGTTGCGCGAAGCCGGGGCGACTGACGAGCAGGCGGCAGCCTGCTTGGCACTGGCGGGGATCCGGTCGGCCGACCTGTCGTTCGTCGACGCGGTGCGGGCGCTCGGGGTGTCGCATCCGACTCTCGACGAGGGGCTCGCCGCACTTGTGGCAGTCATGGAGACGGCGATGCGGTATGCGCCGGGCCGCGTCGTCGCCGACCTCCGGATCGCGCGCGGTCTGGACTACTACACCGGGACGGTCTACGAGACGACGCTGGTGGGGTACGAGTCGTGGGGCTCCATGTGCTCCGGCGGACGCTACGACGCGCTGGCGTCGGACGGGCGGACCACCTACCCCGGAGTCGGAGTCTCGATCGGCGTCTCCCGGATCCTCGGGCTGCTGCTGGGGAACCGGCTGGTCCGCGCGTCGCGGTCGACCCCCTCGGCGGTCCTCGTAGCGGTCACGTCGGAGGAGTCCCGGACACGGTCGGTCGCCGTTGCCGGCACGCTTCGATCGCGGGGGATCGCCTGCGAGGTGGCGCCGCGCGCGGACAGGTTCGGCAAACAGATCCGGTATGCGGAGCGACGCGGCATCCCGTACGTCTGGTTCCCG
>DATLPT010000222.1:0-9357 GCA_035535635.1 Lapillicoccus sp.
GGATCCGGGACCGGGTCCCCTCGACGACCTTGACGTGCACCTTGACGGTGTCGCCCGCCCGGAACGCCGGGATGTCGGAGCGGAGGGAGGCCGAGTCGAGGGCGTCGAGCTTGTGCATGGCGAGTTCGCTTTCTCGGGTGCCACAGGTCACCACGGGTTCTTCGCTTGAGGAACGAGGGGTATGCGTCGGGCCGGGCCTCGTGGCACGCCTACCTGCTCGCGTGCTCACGTCCCCCTGTGGCAGGGGCCCCTCTGGTGCCGACGCAACGACCGATTCTGCCAGAGCAGCCGCCCGGTCACGAAATCCGACGAGGTCAGGCTGTCGGGACGTCCTTGACGAGGTCGACCGTCCTGGGAAAGCGGCCCTCACGCGGTAGGACGCGGTACCCGGCCCGCCGGTAGCGCCGCAGGTTCGCGGTGCTCTTGGCCCCGGTGTTGACCCAGAACCGGCGGGTACCCGCGGGAGCGGCGCTCTCCGCATATTCGAGCAGCGCCTGGCCGATCCCGCGGCCCTGGAGGTCCGGCGCGATCATGAGCCGCCCGATCTCCCACTGGCCCGGGTCCTCCATGCCGACGCGGGCCCGGACCGACCCGACCAGGCGGTCCCCGCTGCGGACCACCCAGGTGCGCCACTCCTCGAAGGACCGGCGCTTCTCGTCGGCCGTCTCGCACATCGTCTCGAGCACACCCCAGGAGCGGTTCGCGAGGCCCTCGGTGATCCAGCAGGCGCGCTGGAGGACGGCGACCTCCTCGGCGTCGGAGGGCTGGGCGGCCCGGATTTCGAGGCCCTCGGCCGTCAGGGCCGCCGAGGCGGGCCGCAGGTCGGGACGCCGCTCGGCGGTGCGGTGCACGCGCTGCTGGTGTCGCCACGCCGCGATGGCGCCGTGGTCGCCGGACAGGAGCACCGGCGGCACGTCGCGGCCCCGCCAGACGGGCGGCTTCGTGTAGACGGGGTACTCCAGCAGCCCGTCCTCGTGGGACTCTTCGACCAGCGACGCGGCGTTGCCGAGGACCCCGGGCAGCAACCGGGCCACCGCCTCGACGATGGCGAGCACGGCGACCTCCCCGCCGTTCAGGACGTAGTCGCCGAGCGAAAGGACCGACACCGGCATCCGGGTGGCGGCGTCCTCGACGACTCGCTCGTCGATGCCCTCGTACCGGCCGCAGGCGAAGGCCAGCCACGGCTCGCCGGCCAGCCGTCGGGCGGTGGCCTGAGTGAACGGCTCCCCCGCTGGGCTCGGGACGACGAGGTGGGGCACGCCATCTCCCGCGGCCACGACGGCGTCCAACGCCTCGCCCCACGGCTCGGGGCGCATGACCATGCCAGCGCCGCCGCCGTAGGGGGTGTCGTCCACGGTGCGATGCCGGTCGTGGGCGAAGTCGCGCAGGTCGTGCACGCGCAGGTCGAGCAGGCCGTCACGCCGGGCCTTGCCGATAAGGGAAAGGTCGAGCGGTGTGAGGTACTCGGGGAAGATCGTGACGACGTCGACCCGCATACGGGAGGTCACGCGTTGAGCTCCAGCAAACCCGGGGGTGGGTCGACGACCACCTGGCCCCGCTCGACGTCGACCTCGGGGACGATCGCCTCGACGAACGGAAGGTATGCGTCGCCTCCGGCGTCGAGGGAGACGACGAGAAGGTCCTGGGCGGGGCCGGCCTCCAACCCGGTCACGGCGCCGATGCGCGTGCCGTCGCGGGTGAGGACGGGCAGGCCGACGAGCTGGTCCTCGTACCAGCCGTCGTCCGCCTCGTCGCGGGCCGACGCCGCAACCAGGCGGGTGCCACGCAGGGACTCGGCGCCCGAGCGATCCGGGATCTCCTCGAAGGCCAGGAGCCAGATGCCCTGGTGGACGCGGGTCGAGCGGATGGTGAGGGCCTTGGGTACGCCGCTGCCCTCCGCCGCCCGGGTGGCGAGGACCGATCCGACCGCGAGCCGCGCTTCGGGGTCGTCGGTGTGCAGCTGCACGGTGACCTCGCCGCGCAGTCCGTGCGGCTTGCCGATCCGGGCGACGACCACCTCGTCACGACCAGTGACGCTCACGGCGTCGATCCTCTCGCCTTCCAGCCTCACGTTGTTGTGAGTTTCACGGCGTCAGGGGCGCCGAAACTGGCCACAACGTGAGTCTGGAAGCGGAATTCAGCGGTCGCGGTCGGTGTCGACGATGTCGATCCTCACCTGGCCGCCGCCGGCCAGCGCGGCAACGACGGTCCGCAGTGCGCTGGCGGTGCGGCCGGACCGCCCGATGACCCGCCCGAGGTCGTCCGGGTGAACCCGTACCTCGAGCAGCTCGCCCCGGCGCAGCTCCTTGCGCCGGACGACGACGTCGTCGGCGTGGTCGACGATGCCCTTGACCAGATGCTCGAGAGCCTCCTCGAGCACGCTCATTCCTCGGTGTTGCCGGGAGCGGGGTCCGGGTCCTCGGCGGGGTTGCCGGACACGGACGCGTCGCCGGCCTCGGTGTCCGCCGGCACGGGCTGGTCGTCACCCGCAGGCGGCTCGCTGTCGCTGCCGACGGCCGCGGAGCCGCCGCGCGCCGGCTCGGCGCTCTTGGCCGCCGGCGCGGCCTTCTCCGCCCGCTTCCGCGTCGGGGTGTCCTTCACCTCGAGGCTGGCTCCGCCGGCGGCAGCAACCGCGGCCTCGTAGAGCTCCTTCTTGCTCTTCGTCGGCTGGGCGGTCTTGAGGGTGCCCTCGGCGCCCGGCAGACCCTTGAACCGCTGCCAGTCGCCGGTCACCTTGAGCAGCGCCGCCACGGCGTCAGTGGGCTGGGCGCCGTTCTTCAACCAGTGCTCCGCGCGGTCGGAGTCGATCTCGATGACCGACGGCTCCGCGGTGGGGTGGTACTTGCCGATCTCCTCGATCGCCCGGCCGTCGCGCTTGGTGCGCGAGTCCATGACGACGACGCGGTAGAACGGAGCGCGGATCTTGCCCATGCGCTTCAGACGGATCTTGACGGCCACGTCGGTGGTCTCTTTCTGTCACATGAACGCGGCGAGACCGCACAGGATCGCGCGGGGAGCCGACGCTCGGGGGGTAGGCATCCAGGTCGCGGCCGAACCATCTTCACGGCCGACCCGGACGGGTACAGCCCACCATTCTGCCAGACGCCCGCCGCTCTCCAGACCACGCGTCAGTGGTTGCGCCGGGCGAGGAAGCGGCGGCCGGCTCGGTGAGTGCGCCGCGTCGACGTCTCGGTCTCGTGCGGATCAGGCGAACGCGGCACGAAGCCGCAGGGCGAGGTCGCCGACCTCCCGGTCACTCAGCGGACGCGTCGTATCGACGGTGTGGACCGGACCGATCCGCTGCGGACGGGCCGTCGCCGCCCACTCGGTCCAGAGGCCGTCGAGGCCGACCTGAGGTCCGTGCACGGCGTGTCGGTCGCCCCGCTGGGCGCGCTCCTCGAACCGATGTCGGGCCAGCTCGACCGGCACGTCGCACCACACTTCCGGTACCCGGGCCGGGTCCAGGCCGGCTCGCCGCAACCCGTTCCACACGTGCCGGCCGTCGTCGGGGTAGAACCAGCTTTCCACGACGGCGCCGGCCGGGCTCTGCGCACAGAGGTCCCATACGGCTTCCGTGACGCCGGCACCGAGCCGGGACCGGCCCGCGCCGTGAGCGGCGAGAAAGTCCGACGGCAGGTGTGGAGCGAGCGCCTTCTTGATCGCGTCCTTTGACAACAACGGGACGCCGAGCTCGGCGGCCAGCTGTCGCGCCAACGTCGTCTTGCCTGACCCCGGCAAGCCGTTGACCAGCACGACGAGTCGCGGCGCGGTGGCCGGTGGCCAGGCTTCCGCGGGCCACTCGGCGCGGGTCACCGCATACCGGTCGTGGTCCCGCCACTCGTCCGAGCCATGAGCGGTCGGCATGAGCAGGTACGACGGCGAGAACCCCTCCCGCCGGAACCCGATGCTGCGCAGGACCGACGCGGACCGGACGTTGGCCGGTTGGACGTTGGCCTCCAGCCGGTGCAGCCCGAGCCCGCGCGGCTCCGGGGTGAACGCCAGGTCGACGACGAGCCGCAGCCCCTCGGCGAAGAGTCCGCGGCCCGCATACGGGTCGAACGCGTCGTATCCCAACGTCCCGGTGAGCGCGCGGCCGCGAACGATGTTGGTGACGTTGACCTTTCCGACCAGGTCGTGATCGCCGTCCCGCTGCCGGGCGTGGATGAGCAGCGTGCGGTGGTTGGCGGACACCGCACGCAACAGCGACGGGAGTCCGTAGGGATCGACGGGGTTCCACTCGCGCAGCCGCCGGGAGGACTGGAGGTTGGCGCGGATGTATGCGTCGACGTCCGCCTCGGTCGCGTTGGCAACCCACACGCGCTCCCCCTCAGCGCGCAGCGGTCGCGGTTCGGTCACACCGTCTGCCCCCGCAGCACGATGGCGGAGGGCGAGGCAAGAACGCCGATGTCGATCCTCGGATCGGCCTCGTACACAATGAGATCCGCCGACGCACCCTCCTCGAGGCCCGGTCGGCCGAGCCAGTCGCGAGCCGCCCAGGTGCCGGCGGCGAGAGCCTCGATGGTCGACAGCCCCACCTCCACGAGCGCGGCCGCCTCCTCGGCGACCAGGCCGTGCGGAAGGCTGCTGCCGGCGTCGGTGCCGACGTAGATGGGGATGCCGGCGTCGTGGGCGGCGGCGACCGTCTCGAAGCGCCGGCGGTGGAGGTCCACCATGTGCGCGTAGTAGGCCGGGAACTTCTCCCTTCCCGGTTCGGCGAGCTCCGGCAGCCTGGCGATGTTGATCAGCGTTGGGACAATGGCAATGCCTTGCTCCGCGAAGGTGGCGATCGTCTGCGGTTCGAGGCCGCAGGCGTGCTCGATGCAGTCGGTCCCGGCCGCGGCGAAGTCGTAGAGCGACTCCTCGCCGAAGCAGTGCGACGTGGTCCGGGCCCCTTCCTCGTGGGCAGCGGCCACCGCGGCGACGATGGTCTCCCGAGGGAACGAGGGAGAAAGGTCCCCGGTCTCCCGGTCGATCCAGTCCCCGACCAGCTTCACCCAGCCGTCACCCCTGCGCGCCTCCTGCCGGACGTAGGCGACGACGTCCTCGGGTTCGACCTCGTGGGCGAAACCCCGAAGGTAACGGCGGGTTCGCGCGATGTGGCGGCCGGCCCGAATGATCCGGGGCAGGTCGTCGCGGTCATCGACCCAGTGCGTGTCGACCGGACTGCCGGCGTCGCGGATCAGCAGGGTGCCGGCGTCGCGGTCGGCGACCGCCTGCTTCTCGGACTGCCCCTCGTCCACCGCTCCGTCCGGGCCGAGCCCGACGTGGCAGTGCGCGTCGACCAGGCCAGGCAGCACCCACCCGCCGACCGTCTGGGCCTCGGCCATCGGCCTGGTGAACGTCACCCGACCGTCGACCACCCAGACCTCGGGACGGACGTCGTCCGGTCCGACGAGAACCGGTCCGGTGAGGTGGAGGACGTCGGCCATGGACGCAACCTACGGGACCAGGCCGCACGGGCATACGATGCCCGCGGCGATGGATCCCGCCGGCGCACGCGCGTGAACCGCCACCTCGCAGGCCGATGGTTCCTACCCCTGATCCGTCGTGTGGGGAGGGAGACGTCCCCTGAACGAGAGCAACGGCCATCCCGAGCTGCCGCTCGACCCCGACCTGCCACCGTCGACTCCGCCGCACCTCACCTGGGCAGGAGTGGGCCTCGTCTTCGCCGGCGGTGTGGTCGGCACCGCCGCCCGGTATGCGGTCGGCGAGCTCGTGCGGCCCTGGGGCGTCTTCCCCGCGGCGACGTTCTGTGTCAACGTCGTCGGGGCATTCGCGCTCGGGGTGCTGCTCGAGGCCCTGGGCCGGCGGGGGCCGGATGTCGGTGTGCGGCAACGAGTTCGACTGCTGGCTGGGGTGGGGTTCCTCGGGGGGTTCACGACGTACAGCACGCTGGCGGTCGACGTGGACCTCTTGCTGCGGGGCGGTTATGCATTGGTAGCGGTCGCGTACGCGGTGACGTCGGTGGTCCTGGGGTTCGCCGCCTCGACGGTGGGGATCTGGGCGGCGGCGGCGCACCACCGCGGGTCGGCGCGGTGATCGCGCTCTGGGTGGCGCTCGCCGGCGGCCTCGGGGCGGTGGCGCGGTTCGTGGGCGACGGGCTGGTCCGGACGAGGCTGTCGGCGGCATTCCCGGTGGGCACCGTGCTCATCAACGTGTCGGGGTCGTTCACGCTGGGGTTGGTGAGCGGCTTGGTGCTCGCCCATGCCGCGCCCGACGGGCTGCGGCTCATCCTGGGAACGGGGTTCCTGGGCGGCTACACGACCTTCAGCACCGCGTCGTTCGAGACGGTTCGCCTGGTGGAGCAACGCCGGGTGGGCTTGGCGCTGCTCAACGGCGTGGGCACCCTGATCACCACGGTATGCGCCGCCGCCGCCGGCCTCTGGCTCGGCCTCTTGGCGTGAGGTGGGGTCGTCACCCCCTCACGCCCCGCGAATGAGACCGTCTCGCGTTCGTGCGGTCACTGGCGCGGGCTCCGGTTCGACGAGCCGTCAGGTACGCGGTCTCCACCCGGCGGAGGACCGCAGGAGGATCACGCGCCAGAGCGGTCGGCGTCACGCCGATGACAACGACCCGGTTGGCCGACAGGTCGGCGGCCGCGTCGACCGTCGCGTCCCACTGCAGGACTCCGGCGTGGGACTGTCGACTGTGGACCATGACCGCCATCCCGACGTTGTCGAACCACATGTCGGAAGTCGTCAGTCGCTTGCCGCGAGGTCCGAGAGCTCCGGGTTGGGCCACGGCTGCGGAAGCACGCGTGACGTCGCGACGAGCCGGGTCAACTCGGCTTCGGGTAGCGACCACGCCCCGGCCGCCGCCTCGGCCAAGGCCGACGGAGGCGCGTCCTCCCGTTCGGTCGCCGCACGTCGATCGAGTGGCTGACGTCGTCCAGCCGGACCACTCGTCGATGAACCGCGTCGATGAGAAAGGCTCGGCACTCGAAGTCGTCCGGTGACGCCGCCGCCGTGTCGACCAACGCCCTTGGCAGGCAGGAGAACCGTAGGGGACCCCGGTCGACGGCTCGCTCATCCGTGAAGCCGATCCGTCTGATCGAGAGCCACGTGACATCACGCGACCGGTGCGACGGAGGTACCAGGACGTAGACCCGCTGAGACGGGCTTGACGAGGACCGGCGATGCAGGTCAAGGGCCGTCGGTCCCGCCAGCATGCGGAAGATCCATAGCTCCACGGTGATCGGCGTCGTCGAGTCGAACCATGCTGCGTCTGCGTTCGGTCGACGACGTGACGACCGGGACGGACCGTGTGGACAACCCATTCAGTCTCAGCACCCGTCGATCCGGCGTCAGAGTGGCCGTCAGAGTGCGGTTGGTGCCGTCATGGCAGCATCAGACGCACTCTGACACGCACCATGACGTGCACTGTGACCGCGACGGTGAAGGACGTGGCCAGACGACGGTCAGCGGCCGCCCAGGAACTTCTCGAACCCCGCCGGCAGCTGGGTCTCGTCCAGCTGCGACGCGCCGTCGCCTCCCGACGCGGGCAGGCCGAACGCGGCCCCGGCCGCCGCCGACCGCGCCGCCGCGGACCGTTCGGCCGCCGCGCGCTCCTCGGCGGCTCGCTTGGCCGGATTGCCGCTCTTGGACTTGCGCCGCTGCGGCGGAGGAGCCCCGCGGCCGCCCTTTCGTCCGGCACCGGGGACGCCCGGCATCCCGGGCAGCCCGGCCCCGCCGCCGCGGGCGAGCGACTTCATCATCTTCTGGGCCTCGCGGAACCGCTCCAGCAGCTGGTTCACCTCGGACACCGTCACCCCGGAGCCCTTGGCGATCCGCGCCCGCCGCGAGCCGTCGATGGCCTTGGGGTGGCTGCGTTCGTAGGGCGTCATCGACCGGACCATCGCTTCGACGCGGTCGAACTCGCGCTCGTCGAGCGAGTCGAGCTGGTCGCGCATCCCCTGCATGCCCGGCATCATCTTGAGCATCGCCTTGAGCGATCCCATCTTCTTGATGGCGCTCATCTGCTGGAGGAAGTCGTCGAAAGTGAAGTCCTCCTCGGCGAGGAACTTGCGCGCCATCTCGTCGGCCTGGCGCTGGTCGAACGCCTTTTCGGCCTGCTCGATGAGGGTGAGGACGTCGCCCATGTCGAGGATCCGGCCGGCCATCCGGTCGGGGTGGAACACCTCGAAGTCACGCACACCCTCGCCGACCGAGGAGTACATGACCGGCCGCCCCGTCACCGACGCGACCGACAGCGCGGCGCCACCGCGGGCGTCGCCGTCGAGCTTGGACAGGACGACGCCGGTGAAGTCGACGCCCTCTCGGAAGGCGTGCGCCGTCTCGACCGCCGCCTGGCCGATCATCGCGTCGAGGACGAAGAGGACCTCGTCCGGCTGGATCGCCTCGCGGATCTGCGCGGCCTCCCGCATCAGCGCCTCGTCGACCGCCAGCCGCCCGGCGGTGTCGACGATGACCACGTCATACTGGCGCGCCCGCGCCTCGGCGATGCCCGATCGGGCCACGCCGACCGGGTCACCGAACGACCGGGTCCCCTCTCCCGAGGTGAGGACCGCGTCGTGGCCCCCCACGTTGCCGCGCTCCGGCGCATACACCGGCACGCCGGCCCGCTCGCCGACCACTTGGAGCTGGGTGACCGCGTTCGGCCGCTGGAGGTCTGCGGCGACGAGCAGCGGCGTATGCCCCTGCCCCTTGAGCCAGTAGCCCAGCTTCCCCGCCAGCGTCGTCTTACCCGAGCCCTGCAACCCGGCCAGCATGATGACCGTCGGCGGCGTCTTGGCGAACCGCAACGTCCGGGTCGACCCACCGAGGATGCCGATGAGCTCCTCGTTGACGATCTTCACGACCTGCTGGGCCGGGTTCAGTGCCTGGTTGACCTCCTCGCCGAGCGCACGCTCCCGCACGGACGCCACGAAGTGCTTGACGACCGGCAGCGCGACGTCCGCGTCGAGCAGGGCGAGCCGGATGTCGCGCAGCGCCTTGTTGACGTCGGACTCGGAGAGCCGACCTTTCCCCCGCAGCCCTTTGAAGGTCGCGGTCAGCCGGTCGGACAGGGAGTTGAACACCGACAACCCCTAACCGCGCCGGTCTCCGCCGCACTGACGTCTGCCGAGAGGCCAGGTTTGGTCGTTCTCACGCGTCGAGAACGACAAAAGCTGGCCTCTCGGCAGACGGGCGGGGAAGGGGGCGGGCTAGTCACCGTCACACGTGTCGATGATCATCGACACCGCCTGCGCGACCCGGGCGGGCGGGAGTGGCCGGCCACCGAACTCGGTGACGTAGAACGTGTCCAGCGCCTGGCCGGCATACGTGGCGATGTGTGCGCTCCGCACCGAGAGTGACGCCCGCGACAGGGTGATGCCGATGTCGTGGAGCAGACCCGGCC
>DATLPT010000223.1:0-4290 GCA_035535635.1 Lapillicoccus sp.
GGGTATGGCTAGTCGTACCAGCCGACCCTGACTCTCAGGTGCTCGACCCCGCACACCCCCGCAATGACGCGTCCGTGCCGTGAGGTCCGCAACCCAGGGCCCCACCACACGGACGCGAACCCCTGTCACCGCAAGGAGCACGATCTTCATGGACTGGCGCGACCGCGCTGCCTGCCTCGACGAGGACCCTGAGCTGTTCTTCCCGATTGGGAACACCGGCCCGGCCATCCTCCAGATCGAGGAGGCAAAAGCTGTGTGCCGACGGTGCACCGTTGTCGACGTGTGCCTCAAGTGGGCGATCGAGTCCGGTCAGGACGCCGGCGTCTGGGGCGGCATGTCCGAGGACGAGCGCCGCGCTCTCAAGCGCCGCAACGCCCGGGCTCGGCGCGCCGGCTGAGCGCTTCTGCCTGACTACCCCTGACCGCCGCGGCGCGATTCGCGCCGCGGCGGTCAGCCTTTGAGCGGCCGAAGAGCGGCCGTGAACGTCACCTGGGTGCCGTGCGGTTCCGCCGGCGTCCACCGAATGGTTCCGCGCAGGTCCTGGACGAGGGACTGGACGATCTGAGTTCCGAGCCCGGAGCCGGGTCGGCGCCCGTTCGTGAAGCCCACCCCGTCGTCGGTGATCTTCACGGTGAGGACGTCCGGGGCGCCCGGGACGCCGGCCACCCGCTTGACGTCCACCGCGACCGTTCCGACGTGGCCGTCCGGGAAGCCGTGTTCGATGGCGTTCTGGACCAGCTCGCTGAGGATCATCGCCAGGGACGTGGCGTCCTCGGCGCTCAACCGGCCGAAGGAGTCGCCGGTCCGCTCACGTTCGATCCGCTTGTCGTATGCGGCGACCTCCGCCACCGCGCGGAACCCCTGGTCGGCGACCTCGTCGAAGTCGACCGTCTCCTCGAACCCCTTGCTGAGCGTCTCGTGAACGAGCGCGATGGTGCCGACGCGGCGTTCCGCCTCACTGAGGGCGGCGCGGGCCTGCTCGTCGTCGGTCCGCCGCGCCTGTAGCCGCAACAGCGCGGCGACGGACTGCAGGTTGTTCTTCACCCGGTGGTGGATCTCCCGGATCGTCGCGTCCTTGGTGAGCAGCTCCTGCTCACGGCGGCGCAGCTCGCTCACGTCGCGGAGCAGCAGCATTGCCCCGAAGCGCTGACCCGCCTCGGTCAGCGGGATAGCCCGCATCGTGACGGTCGCCCCGCGCGAGCCGACTTCGGAGCGCCACGGTTGCCGGCCGGTCAGTACCAGTGGCAGCCCCTCGTCGACCGGTGAGAAGTCGCGGAGGACCGAGGTGACGATCTCCGACATCGACCCGCCGATGACTTCGCCCGGCCACCCGAGCCGGTGGATCGCGGAGACGGCGTTGGGACTGGCATACGTGATGATGCCGTCGTAGTCGAGCCGGACGACCCCATCTCCCGCCCGCGGCGCCCCGCGCCGCAGTCCGGTCGGCGCCGACGAGCTGGGGAACTCGCCGGCGGCGATCATCCGCGACAGTGCGTCGGCGGTCGCGAGATATGTCAGCTCCAGACGGCTCGGGGTCCGCATCATCGACAGGTTGGTGTGCCGCGTGATGACGGCGATCGCGTGCCCTTGCCGGACGACTGGGATCGACTCCTCACGGACCGGGAGGTCGTCGCGCCACTCCGTGTCACGCTCGCGGACGATGCGCCGTTCCGCGTATGCCTGCTCCAGGGTCTCGGCGCGGGCCTTGGTCGCGGTGATGCCCACCTGGTCCTCGAAGAACACCATCTGCCCGGTGGTGGGCCGGATGTGGGCCACTGCCTGCCACTGGACCGGCGAGAGCCGAACCCACAACACGAGGTCCGCGAAGGACAGGTCGGACAAAAGCTGCCAGTCGCCGACCAGCAGGTGCAACCACTCGACGTCCGCACCTCGCAGTTCGGAGTGCTCGTGGAGGAGCTCGGCGAGCGTCGGCACCGTTCGACCCTACCCACCGGGTCCGGGACGCCCCGACGGTCAGGCGGGTTGGCCGGCCCGGAGCACGGACCGCAGCGTCCGCAGCGCCACCGACAGGGCCGCCAGTCCGGCGTTGTCGAGACGCTCAACACCGTGGAGTGCCGTCTTGGCCCGCTTCAGCGCGTCACGGTTCGCGTCGGCCCAGTACTCGAACCGCTTCGGCGGGGCGTCTCCGCCGTCGCTGGCCACGAGGACCGACCGGGTCAGCGACTCGAGCACCGCGTAGAGGTCGTCGCGCATCGCCCCCCGTGCGAGCGCGTCCCACCGGTCGTCGCGCGGGAGCTTGCTGACCCGGGTCAGCAGGTCGTCGATCCCGAACTTCTCGGAGGCGTAGTAATAGACGCCGGCCACTTCCTGCACCGGCAGCTGAAGCTCCTCGGCCAGGTCGACGACATCCAGAAGCGAGAACCGGTCGAGCAGCGACGCCGCCCGCGTCGCGGTCGAGGGTGGCACGCCGAGCTTCTCCAGCTCCCGGGTCCGCCGCTCCAGCCGCCGGCGTTCCGAGCCCTGGAGCATCTCGGGTATCCGCGGCCCGAACTCCGACACCGGACCCCGGAACCGCTCCACCTCGGCGACGACGTCGATGGTCCCCGGCCGGGTCGAGAGGAACCACCGGGACGCCCGGTCGAGCAGCCGCCGGAACTCGAGGTAGAGCACCGTCTGCACCTCGGTCGACACGACGTTGTCGAGGGCCTCGATCTCCGTGACGTAGGACGGCAGTCCGAACACCTCACGGCACACGACGAAGGCCCGCGCGATCTGCTCGGGTCCCGCCCCGGTCTCCTCCCCCGCGCGGAAGGCGAACGTGATCCCACCCCGGTTCACCATCGAGTTGACCACTGCGTTGGTGATGATCTCCCGGCGCAGCGGGTGCGAGGCGAGCTGCGCCGCATACTCCTCGCGCAACGGCTCGGGGAAGTAGTCGGTGAGCGTCTGCTGGAACCACGGGTCGTCCGGCAGCCCGGTCGGCAGCAGGTCCTGTTTGAGCGCGAGCTTCGCATACGCGACGAGGACCGAGAACTCCGGCGACGTGAGCCCGAGCTTGTTGGCACGGCGCTTGGCGATCTCGGCGTCGGACGGCAGGTACTCCAGGGCTCGGTCGAGATCGCCACGGTCCTCCAGCGAGTGGAGTAGCCGCTGATGCACGGGCAGCATGGAGTACTGCTGGGCCCGGGCGTTGCCGAGCAGGACGTTCTGCTCGTAGTTGTCCCGGAGGACCTGCGCGGCCACCTCGTCGGTCATCGACTGGAGCAGCCGGTTGCGCTGCTTCAGGGTCATGTCGCCGTCCCGGACGAGGTCCGTCAGCAGGATCTTGATGTTGACCTCGTGGTCGGAGGTGTCGACGCCGGCCGAGTTGTCGATCGCGTCGGTGTTGACCCGAACCCCGTGCAGCGCCGCCTCGATCCGGCCGAGCTGTGAGCAACCGAGGTTGCCGCCCTCGCCGATCGCCTTCACCCGCAACGCTTTTCCGTCGACGCGGATCGCGTCGTTGGCGCGGTCCCCGATCTCCGCGTGGGTCTCCGTCGACGCCTTGACGTACGTCCCGATGCCGCCGTTCCACAGCAGGTCGACCGGCGCCTGGAGGATCGCATGGATCAGCTCGGCCGGCGTGACCGTCGTGGTCTCCTTGGACATCCCCAGAGCCGTCACCATTTCGGCCGACACCGGCACCGACTTGGCAGACCGGTCGAACACGCCGCCACCGGCCGAGATCTGCGACCGGTCGTACTCCGCCCACGACGACCTCGGCAGCTCGAAAAGCCGACGGCGCTCCGCATACGAGCTCGCGGCGTCCGGCGTGGGGTCGACGAAGACGTGGCGGTGGTCGAACGCGGCGACCAGCCGGATGTGGGGGGAGAGCAGCATGCCGTTGCCGAACACGTCGCCCGACATGTCGCCGATCCCGACGACGGTGAACTCCTCGGCCTGGGTGTCGACTCCCAGCTCGCGGAAGTGCCGCTTCACGCTCTCCCACGCGCCGCGGGCCGTGATGCCCATCGCCTTGTGGTCGTAGCCCTTCGAGCCGCCGGAGGCGAACGCGTCGCCGAGCCAGAACCCGTAGGACTTCCCCACCACGTTGGCGATGTCGGAGAACTTCGCGGTTCCCTTGTCCGCGGCGACCACCAGGTAGGCGTCGTCGCCGTCGTGGCGCACGACGTCGGGTGGCGGGACGGTCTCGGCGCGCCCGTCGGGTCGGGTGACCAGGTTGTCCGTGACGTCGAGCAGCCCGGAGATGAACGTGCGGTAGCAGGCCACGACCTCGTCGCTGCCCGCCTCCGGCCTGCGCACCACGAACCCGCCCTTGGCGCCGACCGG